>JBDTUW010000008.1:0-19245 GCA_040007555.1 Acidobacteriota bacterium
CGCTGTGACCGATGCCGTTTACGGCGTCGTACTTATCATGGCGGTTGCGACCACACTGATCGCCCCGCCGTTCCTTGTGCTGGCCTTCAAGGGAGAAGAGCGTCAGGAAATTGATCGCCTCACTCCTTTGACTAACATCTCGTAGGCGGCGTTTGTAACTATGAATATCATTCAAACCCAGCGACTCACGCTAAGGATGTTCCGGGAAGCGGATCTGGATCAATACGCGGATATCTGCTCCGATCCGGAAGTCATGCGCTACCTGGGTGAAGGACGCGCCCTCGATCGTTGGGAAGCATGGCGTCAGATGGCGATGGTCATCGGTCACTGGCACCTACGCGGCTATGGACCATGGGCTGTCGAGGAACGCGCTACGGGGAGACTGCTTGGGCGCCTCGGTTTCTTCAATCCTGAAGGCTGGCCGGGTTTCGAGTTGGGATGGGTATTACGGCGATCAGAATGGGGACGTGGTTTTGCGACAGAAGGAGCAACAGCTGCTCTCGGTTATGCATTCGACGAATTAAAGCGCAGCAAGGTTATTAGTCTGATCCAGCCCGCAAACGAGCCCTCAATCAAGGTTGCGCTCCGTCTTGGCTACAGCCTCGAAGGTCGGGGCGAAGTGTTGGGCAAGGAAGTCCTGATTTACGGCATTAATGCCGGAACGTGGCGCGAGAGGTAGTTGCCAGTTGCCAGTTGCCAGTTGCCAGTTGCAGCCAGTTGCCAGTTGCAGCCAGTTGCCAGTTGCCAGTTGTCGGAATGTGATTGGACAATTGAAAATGGACAGTGGAGAATGGCACCCCGTGGCGAGATGCCCCTCGGCTTGTTGGCTGATCACGGGTGCCGACAACTGACAACTGACAACTGGCAACTGACAACTGACAACTGGCAACTGACTGCAACTGGCAACTGAAGGAGTCCATCGTGTCAAAAGTAATCCATTGCAACAAAGTGAATCCGAGTTCTGAGTGTGATCACGTAATCCGTGGTGAGAGTGTCGAGGAGGTTTTGGAGCAGGCCCGCGAGCATGCTCAGGAGCACGGGCTTGAACCGACACCACAGCTTCTCGAAGCGGTCAAGGCGCATATCGAAGATGAGCCATAGGCTGGCGAGGAATCGTCTCGCATGAGCAGAGTCGCGAAGACCCGGATTCCCTATCTCACTGAAATCGCGCTTTCAAAAGGAGTGAGGTTTCTGGCAGGTGTCGATCCTGATCTACGGCGAATCGTCGAGGAATTTGGTCCACCTCCCATCTGGGCGCGTGAAACCGGATTCCCAACACTCATTCATATCATCCTTGAGCAACAAGTCTCACTGGCATCCGCGAGGGCGGCATTCAACCGTCTTCGCGATGTCGCCTCACCCCTGACGCCTCATCGCTTTCTCGAACTCAACGATGACACATTGCGAACCGCTGGTTTCAGCCGCCAGAAGACCGGCTATGGTCGTCAGTTGGCACGATCAGTCATCGATGGCAACCTCGATTTCTCAAACCATCATCTGCTTCAGGATGCTGAGATCAGGGCTCAGCTGACGAGCATCAAAGGAATCGGAAACTGGACCGCTGATATCTATCTGCTCATGGCGTTGCGACGGCCGGATATCTGGCCTCGCGGCGATCTCGCGCTGGCAGTCGCCGTGCAGAATGTCAAACGGCTCAGTGCAAGACCTGCGCAACCCGAATTGGATGCGATGAGTCTGCAATGGCAGCCGTGGCGAGCGGTCGCCGCGCGGCTCTTCTGGCATCATTACCTGAGTAAACCTCGAGCTCGATAGCATTTGGACTTCCCCAGGCAACCTTGTTTGCCGAGGTTCGGAAGGCTCAGTCGAAGCGCGGCGCCCGGATCAGGAAGCAGGGGCGCCGCGATTTCGAAGGAGTATCTCGAGTCGAACGATCCGCTGTAGACGCGCTTCTATTTCAGCTCGATGTCGACGGCCTCGTAAGCCACGGCACCGGAATTCTTGACTGAGTGGCTGAGCGGGCCATCAAACCAGGCGAACGCTCCCGGTTTGACCCTGGTGGGCCTTGGCTTCTTGCCGGGCGATTCGACCTCGAGGCTTCCGCCTGAAATCGGAACGTTCAGATACGACCGCCCGTGCTTATGCAGACCGCTGGTCTGACCGGGTTGCAGGATAATTCTGTAGACCCGTACGCGTTCGTTTTCGAAGAGCAGGGAATGACCTGGAATCTCGGCGAGGGATGGCGCATCGGCAACCGGACCCGGAGAAGCAAGAATTTCCGCGTCGATAAAGCGCACAGTATTCTTCCCGGTGTTGGTAATCTGATGGGAGTAGGCCGCTGGCGCCCACCAGGTCCTTCCTCGCTCGACTGTCGAGTTTGATGGAGGATCGCTGCTCCCGACAAGGACCGTTCTCAGGTCACCCCCGTCGATTGCGACCGGTATGTTATCGGCGGAGTGCGTATGAAAGAGCGTGACGTTGCCCGGTGGAATGATCGCATCAATCACTCGGACGTACCGGTTCTGAAACTTTACGTGATGACGCGGTTCCTGTCCGACTGGGACGATGGCGGGCTGAGCCGATTGCATGGAGAACGAAAGCAGTGTGAATAGTAATGAAACAATCGTCATGGTCTGTCTATCCTCGAGGCGCTTCGCGGAAACGCCGTTTTGTCAAAAGCTGTGATCCCGGAACGGGCAATCTTGCAATCAAATCAAGGCAATCTCGAGTCCAGCACTTCGTGATGCTTCACTCTCCTACTGAGCTTCGCGCCTTCGCCTCGTCAGCATCTGAAATTGCCTAGTCGACCTTCCATTTGCCGTCGGCCTGCGCCAGGCCCATGGCGATCTTACCGCTTCCGTCATTGAGAATGATGACGGCGCGAGACCTCCGAATTATTACTTGCCTTACCTGTCGAACGCGCTGAGCAGACGGTGGAATCATCTGCCTCACGAACTGCTTGAACGTGGCGTCGCCAACCTGTGCGCGGTGTGCTTCGATCTCGTGCCATTTGGCTTCGGTTATCAGTGTCCGCGCCAAAACCAGATTATTCTCACGGACGGCCTTCTCAAATGCGAGCAACGATTGTGTAGGCGCACTCCTCGCTGCGCTCGCGCCTGTAAGTCGGGCTGTCACTTCCTGATCATGAAATAGTGGCGCGCCAAACGAAAATGAGAACTTGAACGCTGGCATCTCCTGCCCTTCTCCAGGTTTCATTTCGTACTGAGCTTCACCGACGACGCGGTTATTGGCAATCTGCAATTTCCTGATTTCGTTGTTGCCAGTGCTGGTGAAGAGGAGAAGAGACTCCATCGGACTGGAGGGAGGGAAGAGCAAGGTGCCGTTAAGACTGGCGGTTGGCCTGGCGGGATCGATCTTCAGTAGAATGCCGCGCACGCGTCCTTCGCGGACCATCGGCTGAAGGCGCATCGAACCATTCCAGCCGGCGATCACGTCGTCGGGCAGTTCACGATCGGAGACGAGAATGCGCAACTCCGGACCATCGAGCATTCCTTCGGCATTGTCACACTGGAAGGCGTAGGCGTATTTGAGCTCGATCGCCTCGCCCGTGATCTGCAAAGTGCCATTGGCAACGCCCGGGTCTATCACCCATGGGCTGTTGAGACCGACGATCAAGAGAAGGCCAATAAGTAAAAATCGCACTAGGTTTTCTTCGAGTGCATGTTTCCGGCAGGGGTTGGGTCGATGATTGACCTGACTTCAGAGATGGAATCCGTTGGGAAGCCGGCCTGTTTTGCATGCTCGCGTATCAGTCCTTCACTTGACGCAATGTAGACGCAGTAAATCTTATCGAGCGTGACGTAGCTCGTGACCCACTCAATTGACGGGGCGCGGTGCTGAAGAATGCCACACGACTTGCCCGATACAGCCTGAATCTCTTCCCTGGACAGATTCCCTACACCCGGAATTGCGTGTTCGATGACATATTTTGGCATGGACTCCCCTTTCAGATTGTATGGACCAACCTTTAAGGAATTGCCGGTGACGAAAGGGGCAATGGAGTGGGCGGAAAATCAGGCAACACGGCCCGTCTTATAAGCAGGATCGAGCTCGAAGGTGCCAGGTGCGACTTTGCGAAAACGCTCGCTACGAGTCAGTGAGACTGCCAGGGTGATCTGCTGGTGCTGGCCTCGAAACTCGAATCCGCCGTGAACCATGCGGCGGAATATCTCGCTGACATGGAGCGCCTCATTGGCTTCGCGAAGCACAATCGTCGCCGCCTGCGGGATGCGGAAATCTGCAAATCGTACGTTGCTCCCCTCTTCCTCCCGGTGAAGATTCTCAATCGCTTCGTCAATGTCGCGAGGGGGACGCACCGATTGTGGAGCAGGAGCGCTATATGATGGCGGTGGCTCGACGTCGCGGTAGCCGGGACGTTCATATCGCGGATCGTATCGATCTTCGTCACGAGCCGGGTATCGAGGTTCCCGTCGAGGATCGTAGCGTGGGTCGTAACGTTCGTGAGTTCGAGGCTCGCGAGTCCGTGGATCGTAGGGGCCGTTGATCTGATCGCGCGATGAGTCAAGCCCATTCTGCAACTCAGTCCGCGCCTGATCGATCATGCGATCGGAGGTCCTTAGCTGATCCACACAGCGTGCGACCTGCCGTTCATAGCCCTCGAGTTCGGTTTGGATGCGCAGCTTCTCCTGAACATAAATCTCAAGAGTCCGCTGCAGTGTAATCAGATGAGTTGGATCAGACATGGTGTCTCGGATGTCTTAGCGATCCCTGTCTTTTACAAACGGTCCGTCGCCGAAGGACCGCGCGCAATTCGTCACTACTTCGCGAGACCATGCGCTCACTCACTTCAAGCTGGTCTCGAAAATGCTGTACCTGCCGTTCGAGGTCGTCAAGCTCGGCCTGGATTCGCCGCTTTTCCGTGACGTATAGCTCAAGCGACCGCTGCAAATCAATCAGATGCTGTGAATCAGCCAGGCGCCGGTTTCTCCGGTCTTAGCGATCCCTGTCGACGATAAACTGGGCGATATCCTCCAGCGCGCGCCGGTATTCGTTATCCGGCAGAGTCGAGAGGGCATCGCGCGCGCGTCCGGCAAAGACATATGCGTCTTCCCGAGCGCGTTCTAGTTCACCATATTCTCCCAATAAAGCCAATACCTCTTCTGCGGGCTTTGTTTCGCCAACTTCAGCTTCCATGGCTGCGCGAACTTTGCCGCTGAGCTCGGGATGCAGCTCCAGAAGGCGGATCAGGGGAAGGGTCAACCTTCCTTCACGGAGATCGCTGAGAACTGGTTTTCCGAGCTTCTCGCTGTCGGAGGTGAAGTCGAGCAGGTCATCAGTCAGCTGGAAGGCGATACCGAGGTTGATGCCGTATTCGGCGAAAGCGAGCTGTTCGCGTTCTGTTGCGCCGCCCAGGATACCCCCGACGCGGCAGCTGGCACTGAAGAGGAAGCCGGTCTTGCGCCGGACGATATCGAGATGCTCTTCTTCCGTGATCCGCATATTGCCGACGAGAGTCATCTGGATTAGTTCACCCTCGGTCATCTTCCGCGTGGCTTCGGTGAGAGCGTCGAGGATTCTCAGATCGCGCTGCTGGAGGGCAGTTTCGAAGGCCGACATGTACAGCCAGTCACCCATGAGGACGGCCGTATTGTTGCCCCATTGAGATGAGACCGCGCGTCGGCCGCGGCGCATTTCGGCGCCATCGATGATGTCGTCGTGGACGAGAGTGGCGGTATGGAGCAGCTCCATGACGGTGGCGAGTCTGATGAGGGAGTCATCGGTTACCTCGCTCATTACTCTGGCTGCAAGGATCAACAGGGCGGGGCGAACGCGCTTTCCACCGGTTTGATGAAGGTATCGCCCGATGTGGGCGATGATCTGAATATTTGAGTGAGCCTGGCGTTCGAATTCTTCGTCGACCGCCGTCAGCTCGCGGCGGATCATCCGGAAGACCCGTTCCGCGGCCAGTTGCGCAGCGTTGGAGTACGGGGCTGAAACAAGATTTGGCATCTATTGAACAGTGCTCTTCAGCCTCAGGCGCCAAATCCAAAGGGTGGCACGACTGCGGCAGGTCCCCGGGCGCTTTCTCGGGAGCCTTGGGGGAGCACTTCTCCTAGTTCGTTCGATAATTGGTGAACTGCATATCGATTCCAAAGTCCTCCTGGCGCAGAGCAGCGATCACTTCCTGAAGTGTATCGCGGTCTTTGCCGGCGACGCGGACGAAATCGCCCTGAATCGATGCTTGAACCCTGAACTTGTGATCCTTAATAAACCTGACGATTTCCTTGGCCTTTTCCTGAGGTATGCCCTGTTGCATTTCGACTTTTTGACGGACGGTTCCGCCGAGAGCCTGTTCGATCTTTCCATAGGTCAGACCCTTGAGCGGAACGTTGCGCTTGATGAGTTTCGTCTGAAGGATGTCATTGAGGCTCTTCAGTTTGTATTCGTCATCAGATGTCAGGAGGATTGCGTCTTTGCCCTCGAGTTCGATCGCACTGCTGCTGCCTTTGAAATCAAACCGTGTGAGCACCTCTTTGGTAGCCTGATTGATGGCATTGGCCACTTCGGCGAGATCGATTGTCGAGGTGATATCAAAAGTATTCTGTTGCGCCATGATTCACAATCCCACGAGAGGAAACCGCAAGGCGAGGATAGTCCAGTCGGCAAGCTTCTCGCACCCGCTAGCTCAATTCAAAAGGGAGTATAGCGAACAAGCCCGAATTTGTAACGCCTACGCGGGCTTTGTGTGTCAAAGGGAGGCAGGAGCCAGGGGTCAGGGGTCAGGGGTCAGGGATCAGGAGTCAGATATCCGAGGCCCCTGCGCCCTTCTCCCTGGCCCCTGCCCCCTGCTCCAAAGAGCTGCCGAAAGTTGGTGCTCGTGATTATCCCGAACTCGCCGACATCGATCCCTCGAAGTCCGGCAAGCACTGCCGCCGTCGCGGGGAGAAATGACGGTTCATTGCGCTTTCCTCGATGAGGTACCGGTGCCAGATACGGACTATCCGTTTCAATCAGAATCCGGTCCATTGGCACGGAGCGCGCGATCTCCCGCAACTCTTCCGCGTTCTTGAATGTCACCACGCCGGAAAACGAAATCAGAAAGCCCATCGCAACCGACGCTTCCGCCAGCCGCGCTGACCCGGTAAAACAATGCATCACACCTCGCAGAGCCCCTTCGCTGGCTGATCCTACGTCCCGGAGGATATCGATCGTATCGTCCTCCGCTTCACGCGTGTGAATGATCGCCGGAAGCTCGTTCGCGATCGCCAACTCAAGCTGCCGCCGAAACACCCTCCGCTGCGTCTCTCGAGGGCTGTAGTCATAGTGATAATCGAGCCCAATCTCTCCCCATCCGATCACCTTCGGATGCTGGCTCAGCCCGGTCAGCGTGTGTTCGAGAGAATCATCGTAGAGGCTGGCCTCGTGGGGATGAACACCGATGGCAGCATAGATAAAGGGGAATTGCTCAGCGAGTTTGATTCCTCGGGCAAGAGAGCCGCTGGCGATGTCGCTGCCGGCGATCTCCAGCATCAGTTCGACGCCTGCTGCCTGCGCGCGCGCGATCGCATCCTCTCGATCTTCATCGAATGATGTCGTGTCGAGGTGGCAGTGCGAGTCGATCAGCATGAGGACTTCGACATTTTACGGCTCAGCGGAGCTTGGCGCCGTTCGGCAGGTCTTCGAGGAACCCCGCGAGAACCGGTCGCCCCTCGGCTCCGATGGACGCTGCCAGAATCATCCCCTGAGACTCGAGACCGCGCAGCTTTCGCGGCGCAAGATTTGCCACCACGATCACCTTTCTGCCGATGAGCTTCTCCGGTTCGTAATACTCCGCGATGCCAGCGAGCACCTGGCGGGGAGTCGCTTCGCCGAGATCGATCGTCATCCGCAAGAGCTTGTCCGCGTTCGGCACTCTCTCCGCGGTGAGGACCTCGCCTGCGCGGAGTTCCACCTTCGAAAAGTCCTCGATCGAGATGTGCGTAATCCCCTCCGGTACGGCCGGCAGGGGCTGGGTATCGAGTGTCCGAGCAGCCTGGCTGGCCGCTTCCTCCTGTTTGATCTCTTCCATAATCTTCTTTTTGTCCAGTCTGGGGAATACTGGCTTGATGTCGCCGATGCTCGTCGTTGAACGAACATCCCATTCAAGCTCCTGCGGATTGATCGAACTGGCTTCGCCACTTTCACCGAGCTGCGTCCAGATCGACTGGGTCGCTTCCGGTAGCACGGGGGCCAGCAGGACCGTCAGGTGACGAAGTGCTTCCGTCGAAATTCGTAGAACCAGCGCCAAGTCGCCCCGGTTGGAGTCATCCTTCGCCAGATCCCACGGTTTGGCTGCCGAAATAAACTTGTCGACGCGCGCGATGGCGGCCCATGCCGCCTCCAGCGCACGGCTGAAATTGTACGATTCAAACTCGCGATCGAACTCACCACAAGCCCCCTCGATCGCCCGCCGAACCTCATCCGCCGCTGCCTGAAGTGACGAACCTTCGACATCGGCTGATGGAATGACGCTATCAAAGTAGTTCCGCACCATCGTCAGGGTTCGGCTCGAAAGATTTCCAAGACCCGCCGCCAGGTCTCCATTCAGCCGATCCACCAGCGCTTCATAGGTGAAGTCGCCATCCTGACCGAACACCATCTCGCGCAGGCTGAAGTATCGGACTCCATCGGGCGTGAAGTGCCGGCCAAGCACATCAAGATCGATGACGTTGCCGAGGCTCTTAGACATCTTGCGTCCGCCCGAGATCCACAAACCGTGGGCGTACACAGTCTTCGGCAACTCGATTCCCGCTGCCATCAAGAACGCCGGCCAGTACACCGCGTGAAACCGCAGAATGTCCTTGCCCACCAGATGCAGATCCGCAGGCCAGTACCTCTCGAACTGCCGTTCACCACCGCGCGCCTCGTTTCCAAATCCAACCGCGGTGATGTAATTCGAGAGCGCATCGAACCAGACGTAGATCGTGTGCTGCGGGTCGTCTGGAACTGGAATTCCCCAGCGAACCGAAACGCGACTCAACGATATGTCGGTGAGTCCGCTTCGGACAAAACTTATGACCTCATTCCGACGCGCGTCCGGCTGGATGAATTCAGGGTTCTCTTCGAAATAGTCGAGCAGCTTCTGCTGGAGCGCTGAAAGTTTGAAGAAATAACTCTCCTCTGAGACGCGATCGAGCGGTCGCTCGTGAATGCGACATATCGGAATCCCGTCAGGTCCCGCGAGCCACTCCTCCTCGCTTTGAAACATGTTGCAACCGACGCAATACCAGCCCTCGTAGCGATCCTTGTATATGTAGCCAGCGTCGCGGGCACGCCGCCATAATTCCGAAGCTCCCTCGGCATGATATGTGTCCGTTGTGCGAATCCAGTGGTTGTACCGGATGTTGAAGCGGTCAAAGACTTCCTGAAACTCGGAGACATAGGCATCGACAAGTGCCTGGACGGGAAGATTACGCGCGGCGGCGGCTCGTTCGATGTTCTGACCATGCTCATCCGTGCCGGTCAGAAAGAACGTATCAAAACCGCGCTGGCGCTTATATCTCGCAATGGTATCCGCGACCAGGGTCACATAGAGATGGCCCAGGTGCGGGTGGGAGTTGACATAAAAGATTGGCGTTGAGAGATAGAACTTCGGCATCGTTAATTGAATTCCAGCGCAGGTACAAGGGCAGACTCTGCGGCTCCGGTACCTCCACGCCTCTGCGTCAGGATATGGACGACAGTGTGCGCCGGCTGTTATTGCTTTTTCAGGCGTGCCTTCTCGAATTCATCGCCCGGATTCCACTTCGGGGTTTCGATCGCGTTTGCGACCCGCAGACCTGTCAGGAAAGCGAGGCGCGCCTGTTGCACCAGACCGCGCAAGTCCCAATTCGGGCTGTATTCATCAGACGGCTGGTGATAGCGACTCTCGTTATATTCCCGGAACTGATCATCACCCCATTTTTCCGAGTGACCCACGAACCTTGAGCCTGGATTGAAACTCACCGACGGTACCCCGGCCTTCGCAAACGGAAAGTGATCGGAGCGATAAAACGAGCCCTGCTCGGGTCGCGGATCCGCTGAGAGCGTCACCTGATTCTCACTCCCCACGCTAGTGATTACCTTGCCCAAACTCGAACGCTCAGCTCCGAGCGGTGCGATGTCAGTTGTCAGACCCAGTACATTCATCGAATCGAGATTAAGATTCGCGATCGTCTTTTCAAGCGGGACGGCCGGATGACGAGTATAGTACTCGGCGCCAAGCAGTCCCTGCTCTTCCGCAGTCGTCGCCAGAAAAATGATTGAACGCTTTGGCTTCGCGCTGAGGGCACCGAATGCCTGCGCGATCTCGATCAGCCCAGCGATCCCCGAGGCATTGTCTACCGCCCCATTGTAGATATTATCGCCGGTCTGATCGGAACGAATCCCAAGGTGATCCCAGTGGCCGGAGAACACAACAAATTCGTTCTTCAGGTTTGGATCACTTCCGCGGAGCACGGCCACCACATTTGGCGCCACCAATCGACGCGAACTCACTTTGAGCGTCATGTCAACGCGCGAACCTACAGCGACTGGCTGGAAGCTGCGGCTGAGGGCGTCCGCCTGAAGCTTCTCGAGGCTGAACCCTCCCATCAAAAGCACTTTTCGAGCGACATCCTGCGTGACCCACGACTTAAGCCTCAGGCTGGGCGTGTTGCTCTCCGGCACCAGGCCAAATCTCTCACCTCCCCACGAACTCCTGACCACATTCCAGCCGTAGCCTGCAGACTCGGTGGTGTGAATCAGGATGACACCAGCGGCGCCTCGTCGCGCTGCTTCCTCGTACTTGTAGGTCCAGCGACCGTAGTAGGTCAGGGCGCGCCCTCCGAAGAGATTTGGATCGGCGCTCGTTGCTGGAGGGTCGTTGACCAGCATCAGGAGGACTTTGCCACGAAGGTCCAGTCCCTTGTAATCATCCCAGTTGTATTCGGGCGCTTGTATGCCATAGCCGACAAAGACGATTTCCGAGATGACATTGAGGTTGGGCTCTTCGAGGTCGGTACTCCCGACGAAGTCATCCCCGAAGGCGAGTCTCTCCTCGCTCGCCGCCGCCTTAATAACCATCTGTGTAGCCGGATCTGTCCGATTGCCGACCATCTGCACTTGCTGGAAGAACGATCGATCCGCGGCGGCAGGTTCAAGCCCGGAAGCTTCAAACTGGGCGGCAATGTACTTGGCAGCGAGTAGCCCGCCTCGAGAGCCGGTCCCACGGCCTTCAAGCAAATCGTCGGCAAGAAACCGGATATGTGCGCGGGTCTTGTTTTCGTCGATCTGAGAGCCAGCCTGGTCGGCATCGCCGAGCTCTCCGACCATGACGCGAGCGCCGGGAGCGATCGCTCCGGTTGTCCCGATCATTTCATCGTAGCTCTTACGTGATACGGGCGGCGTCGCCCGGGCTTTTCTGCTTTTCTTCTTTGTAGTTCGTTTACGACTGGAGGACCGTGTGGCCTTTTTCTGAGCCAGGGCCGCGTCGATGGGCCAGGCCAGAGACAAACAAATTGCGAAGATCACAAACCTAACAAAACTGTAGTGTTTTTTCATCAATTGCTCCTACAGGTATTTTCATCCCTTGGACCTTGTCTACCTGAGCGCGCCCGCAAAATCAAGCTGCGGCGCCGAAACAGCGGCTCCTGGCAGGGCGACGATGCGCCCCGCTTCCGGCCGTTTCGCTTGCCCCTTCTGTCATTTTCCGGACCTGTCAAACCGCGGGCGGTAAAGGACGAGAAGCGGGTCCTGGCTCTCCCAGGCAACCTCAAGCCACGGTGGGGCGGTCGCCGAACTCCTGAGCGCTGAGAGCTCTTTCCGGCGTTTTACCTCGATCGAACTGATTACCAGATAGTCAGCTGGATTGGCGATTAGCCATTCCCTAAGCTCATCAATCGACTTGACCGGGGGAAAGAAAACCCACTCCTGCCCGCAAATTACCGGCAGATGAGGTTTGCGAGCGACGATCTTCGCTCCATGAATCCCCTGAGCGCGGAGATAGTCGCAAGCGCTAACCACCTCCATTGGGTGACTAGCCAGGAATCCCCGCAGATCGTTCCGCGCCATGACAAAGGAACTCCACCACATGCCAGCGAATACAGCGATCGGCGCGAGAACCAGTACACGACCGGAGGCGCCAATGCGCGCGCGCAGAAGCTCCCAGAAACGCGCCACTGCGTAAACTGCCAGACCGCAAAACACCACCATCACAAAAAAATAATAGCGAGTCTCCCAATGGTTCAGCCCCATCAGAAGGAAGTAAATGACGAGCGCCGTGATCAGCATCAGCGCAGCCTTTGACCGCCTCTCCCCAACGACTATCAGCAAACCAGCGAGGGCCAGCCATCCGGTCAGTTCGCTGAGTAGATCGCTGCGCAAAATCTGGCGCAGGCTCTCGTAAAGGTTCACGGGATAGCGCCGGAGCATTCGACCCGGATCATAACGAAGGACATCGGCGAAGGATGCGAATGTTGCCTCGAGTCCACGTGTCCCATCCTGATTGGTCTTTCCGTCGGCCAGTTCGGGGTAGAACTCCGTCGCCATGTTGAGGTAATTCGCGTTGTAGAACGGTGAGCCCCGATGGACGTAGTTGGCGTAGAGCCACGGAGACGTCGTCACGAGAAAAACCACGAGAGCCACGGCGCTGAGCTTGAGTCTGCCGCGCCAGTCGCGCTGCGCAATATTGAGCGCCAGAATTGCTAAGAGAATCGTTGCTGGGAGAAAGAGGCCATTGTAGCGCACGACATATGCGAAACCGGCGATGCCGCTCGCAAGCGCGACGCGCCACTGGATTCCGATGCTCTCCTCGACGAGGACGAAGAAGCATCCGACTGCAAGCATGAGGAAGAGCGCATCTGTCGTCGCACCAATCGCAAACTGAGGGAATTGTGCGCTGACCGGTACGAGGGCAGCCGCGCCGAGGCCCACCCAGTAGCCGAAGAGACGCGCAAAGAGCAGGAAGGTGAGAGCGACGGTCAGTGTCGCGCAAACAACCGAGATCCACTTTCCAGCGACAAAACCGTCGCCGGTAAATCGGGACACTAAAGCGACGAGCGCGGGGAATCCCGGTCCCTGGTAGGGATTCTGGGGAAACTTGCCCGCCGCGATCCGGACGGCATCGGGGCCGTAATAGTGATAGAAATCCGTTTCCGTCCAGTAGGTCCCGAGAGGATGATGCCGCGCCGCAATCGCGAACGCCGCGAATGATGCGAGACAGAGAAGCAAGGGCAGCAGGTACGGTAGCGCCGCACGCAACGGAGCGCGCTGGTCGCGCTCCGTTTCACTGCCGAGACTGATCACAGGTTGCCTTTCTTCATCTCCGCGAGGGCATACTCTGCCGCTCTCCAGGCGAGCGCCATGATGGTCAGGGTCGGGTTCTTGTGCGTCCCTGAGGCAAAGGCAGCCGCATCGACGACAAAGAGATTCTTAACGTCCCAGCTCTGATTGAATGAATTGAGCACCGACGTCTTCGGATCGCCTCCCATATGCACCGTGCCCATTTCGTGAATCGAGTGCCCGGCCTCGTCCGGTTGTTTTGGAAGCCGGACATCGACGGCCTTGAGGGTGGTGAAAAGTTCTTCGTAGGTCTGCCGCAGGTACTTGAACATCTCGCGATCATTGTTGGTCAGCGGATGATTTATCCTGAGCACCGGCATCCCCCATTTATCTTTCATCTGCGGATCGAGTTCGACGAACTTGGATGGATCGGGCAGCATCTCGCCATGAGCCGCCAGCCTGACGCGAGCCCCGGTCCAGCGCCGGACCTCGCGTTTGAAGTCGCTCCCAAAACCCGGAGTGTTCTTCGGATTCTTCTCGGGCCGCATGCGAATGCGGTTTGAAGGCTCGATCTGAAAACCGCGAACGAAACTTCGCTTCTCGTTGGGCCGGAAATAGCCAAACCAGGGGATCACCAGATGGGACCCGCCGATCCCATCACCAGCGTAGGGCTCGACAAAGCTGAGAGTCGGAACATAGGCCTCACCCATTGCATCCATATGTTCGATAAAGTTGCGACCGACCATTCCGCTCGAGTTGGCGATGCCATTGGGAAAAAGGGTCGATTTGGAAAGCAACAACAGCCGGGTGGTTTCAAGTGTCCCGCAGGCAGCGATCACCACTCGGGCGCGAATCTCCTTCTCCGATCCCGTGGTGCGATCAATATAGGTAACTCCGCTGGCGCGCCCGCGCGCGTCGACATTGATCGACCTCGCCATCGCATTTGAGATGAGCGTGAACGTGCGAGGGTACTTCTGCTGCAAGGGAGCGACCTGGCGGAAGGCCGAGTTATAGAAGGAATGTGTCTCACAGCCATTGTCGCAGCCGCTGCAGTAGTGGCATTGGGCATAGCCCTTATAAGGCTTCGTAAGCATTGCTCGTCTTGCGGCAATTGATCGGATGCCAAGTTTTTGCGCCGCGTGTTTGAGCAGCCAGTCAGGACACTTGAGGGCGACGGGCGGGAGGAAATTGGACCCATCCGGCAGATCCGGATGATTCTCGCGCTCTCCGCAAACGCCCATGAATATCTCGGCTTTGTCGTAATAAGGTGCGAGGTCCTTGTACTCGATGGGCCAGTCGATGCCGTGGCCGTCGCGTGAGTATCCCTTGAAATCGCCCTCATTGAAGCGATTGGCGAACCGCCCCCAGAACATCGTGCGGCCACCGACATTGCGCGTCCGAAACCAGTCGTAAGGCATATCCTGAGGTGTCGTGTAGGGCTCGTCAGGATTGCCTTTGGCGACGATGTACTTCTTGAGCATTGCCTCGTTGCGCGACTCAGTCGTCTTGAGGCCGCGGTATGGATCATCATAGGGCCACGGCTCGTGATAGGGAAAATCGACAAGATGCTTGCGCTGGGGCCCGGCTTCGATGAGGGCCACGTTGAGCTTGGCCTCGGCAAAAACCATCGCAGCGGTGCCGCCGGCGGCGCCGGAACCGATAATGGCGACATCGTAGACGGTTGCTCGAGTGCCGCTTCGCGTCTGTCGTCGCGTCTGGTTCAACATGGTGGTACGTTCCTTTCGTTCTTCAGCGATCATCATTCAGGAATCAGCACGTCACGGATGATGCTGGACTCTTCATTCTAATTTTGAGAGTGCGGGTTGTCTATGCTAACGTTCCCGCGTCGCTGGCAATGGCCCGTGAAGTTTATCAACGCAAAGATGCGAACATGCAGAGCCCGCGGTATTTAGGGGTTTGCTTTTCTGCCTTTGCGTTTTTGTGCCGAAAGAAGACGCGGTCGTGAATTATGAAAAGAAGAATCCTGATTCCGCTCCTGATCGTCACCTGCGGGGCCCTCGTGGCTTTCGCCGGGCAGTCGTCGACTCCTTCCATGACAAAAACCGGACAGAAAACTGCGCATAACACTGGCAAGTGGCGATCGCTCTTTGATGGAAAGAGTCTTGCGGGCTGGCGCGGCTTTCACCAGAAAGAGCCGGGAAAGGGCTGGGTGGCGGAGGGTGGAATGATCAAGCTTACCTCAAGACCCGAAGGTTCAGCTGGTGAACCGAATGGAGACCTGATCACAGTTGATCAGTTCGAGAACTTTGAGTTCGAGATTGAATGGCGACTCGGCAAGGGCGGAAACAGCGGCATTAAGTATCTGGTCTCGGAAGATCTGCCAAAGACCGGAAGGTCAGGGGTGAGCTTCGAGTATCAGGTGCTGGATGATGAGAATCATCCCGATGCGAAAATGGGGATTGCGGGCAATCGGACGGTCGGCGCGCTCTACGACCTGATTCCTCCCTCGGGCAGCAAAAAAGTGAAACCGGTCGGTCAGTTCAACCTGACTCGTATCGTCAAGCGCGGCTCGCATATCGAACATTGGCTTAACGGCGAGAAGGTAGTGGAGTTTGAACAGGGCAGCGATGATCTCAAAGCACGCATCGCCGCGAGCAAGTTCAAAACAACCGCAGGCTTTGGTGAAGCAAAGCGCGGACATATTCTTTTGCAGGATCACAGCGACGGAGTCTGGTTTAAGAACATCAAGATTCGCGAGCTTTGAGGCAGAATTGAAGAGCTGAAGGAAGAAGAAGACTCAGGCGAAGCCGCGAAGGCGCGAAAGACACGAAGAAGAGGAGCGGCCAGCCTTTTCCGTATTCAAGCTTCGCGTCTTTCGCGCCTTCGCGTGAGTCTTCTTCTTCTTCCTTTAGTCTTGACTTCGTATCCCCATTCCAACTTATGAATCCAATAGTACAGATTTCTCTCGATCTTACCGACATCAATGAAGCCCTTGCGACAGCCCGCATCGCGGTTGAAGCAGGCGTTGATTGGCTGGAGGCTGGCACGCCACTAATCCTGGCTGAGGGTCTGAATTGTGTCAGAGCCCTTCGCCGCGAGTTTCCCGAATACCCGATCATTGCTGATCTCAAGACGATGGATGGAGGGTATTTGGAGGCGGAGATGATGGCCAAGGCCGGCGCGACCCACGTCGTCGTCATGGCTCGCGCACACGTTGAGACGATCAAGTGCGTCGTTAAGGCCGGGCGTGATCATGGTGTGAAGGTCATGGGGGACAATCTCGGGTGCGAGGATAAGGCGGCGGCGAGCCGGCAAATGGAAGACCTTGGCGTCGATTATATTGTGCATCACACCGGCTTCGATGAACGCAATGGGATTGCCGCAGCTGGGGGCCCCCGACTGAGCCCGCTCGACGATCTTGACGCGGTGGTCAAAGCGGTGAGCATCCCCGTTCAGGCCGTGGGTGGTCTGAGTATCGAGGAGGCGATCAGCATGCCGAAGCGCGGTGCGCCGCTGGTAGTCATTGGAGCGCCGCTTGCGATCGATGCGGGTTCATTCAACGTCGCGAGCGGCGATCTCAAGGGTTTGCTAATGGAAATCACACGGAGGATTCGTGCATGAGCGGAAGTATGGCCGGGGTCGTACAGTTTGATCTCAAACCGCACGCCGTAGAGTTACGGGAGCTTCTCGTACCGGAGATCGAGGATTACCAGGTTTTGCTCAAAGTGGGCGGCGTCAGTGTCTGCGGAAGCGATGTCCACCAATACCACAACACCCAGAGCTGGCCGGTCCGGACGCCGGTCGTCCTGGGCCACGAATTTGGTGGTGTCGTCGCGCGCGCGGGCTCTCGCGTCAGAGGCTTTAAAGAGGGCGATCGGGTCGTCTCCGAAACAGCCGCGTCGATTTGCCTCGAATGCATTTACTGTCGCACTGGCGAATATAATCTTTGCCCAAAGCGTAAGGGATTTGGTTACGGCATCAACGGAGCGATGGCGGGCTACGTCAGCGTCGATGAGCGTTGTCTTCACCACATTCCGGATTCGCTGCCATTTGAGCGCGCGGCACTGACCGAGCCTTGTTGTGTCGCATACAACTGCGTCACGGTAAACAGTCACATCCGACCTGGTGACACCGTGGTGGTGCTTGGTCCGGGACCTATCGGCCTGCTTTGCGCGGAAATGGCGAGGATCAATGGCGCCGGAACTCTGATCGTCGCCGGAATGGCCCAGGACGCTCCGCGACTGAAAGTTGCCGAGTCGCTCGGCGCCACTCACTCAGTCAATCTGCAGGAAACCGATTTGGCGGAGCTTGTTCGAGGGGTTGGCGACGGGCTTGGAGCAGATCTGGTAATCGATGCGGCGGGGGCGTCGGCAGCGCTCAAGGCGGCGATGGAGATCACCCGGCCTGGCGGTCAGATAACCAAAGTTGGCTGGGGACCGCAACCGCTGGGATTCTCGATCGACCCGCTGGTTCAGAAGGCGATCAGATTGCAGGGCAGCTTCAGTCATACCTTTCGTCACTGGGAACATGTGGTGGCGATGCTGGCGGACGATCAAATCAATCTCGATCAGATCATCAGCCGCGTCGCGCCGCTTGAAGATTGGCAGAACTGTTTTGATGGTATGCACGACGGCACCTACGTGAAGGCAGTCCTTCAGCCTTAGCAGTTGTCAGTTGTTAGGTGTCAGTGGTGGGTTAAATAGAAAGAGGAATCGAGAGAGTTAGATATGCCGAAGTTGAGTGCTTTTCCAAAGTGTTACATGGATGATTTGTGCGTCACGAAAACGATGACGCTTTTTGATTGGATCGATCTTGCTTCCACGTTGGGAGTGGATGGTGTCGAGATGTACCCCGGCTTTTTTGAGAGTTTCGAACCCGAGTATCTGGAAAAGCTGAAACAGCATCTGACTGCGCATGGTCTGCAGGCACCGATGATGTGTGCTTCGCCCGACTTCACCATTCCCGATCCAGCCATGCGACAGGTCGAGATCGACAGAGAAAAAGGGATCATCGACGTCACAGCCGCGCTTGGTGGCGGCTTTTGCCGAGTGCTCTCCGGCCAGCGCCGCGAAGAGGTCACCAGGGCAGATGGCGTTCGCTGGACCGTTGAATGCATCACATCGTTGCTCGATTACGCAGCCGAACGCGGAATCGTTCTGACGATGGAGAATCACTACAAGGACGGATATTGGCGCTATCCAGAGTTCGCGCAAAAGCTGGATGTATTTCTGGAAATCGTCAACCAGATCGATTCGCCCCAT
Organism: Acidobacteriota bacterium; assembly: GCA_040007555.1. Lineage (GTDB taxonomy): Bacteria > Acidobacteriota > Blastocatellia > RBC074 > RBC074 > JANNRD01. Next base: position 18,441 of record JBDTUW010000008.1, read on the forward strand.
TTCGGCGTCAATTACGACCCGTCAAACGCGATTATTGGTGGCGAAGATCCGCTGGTTGTACTCGAGGCGGTGAAGCATCGAGTTGTTTCGATGCACGCTTCAGATCGCTATCTCGCAAGCGGAACGCTCGCGGACCTGAACGATCAGGACGGGTCGCTTGGCTACGCGAAGAACCTGAAGCACGGAGTCATTGGGAAGGGCCTTAACGATTACGACACAATCTTCTCGACCCTGCATGCAGAAGGATTCGACGGATGGATCTCGATCGAAGACGGCGAGAACGGGATGGATGAGTTGCGCGAATCGGTCCAATTTCTCCGCGAAAAGATTGCCCAGCACTTCTCCTGACTTGGATCTAATTGCGATCACGGATCGATGTCATGGCGTCGCTTCGAGCGCGTGTTTCTGAGGGCGTGAGGAAAGTGCGGCGAGGAGATTCATGCGGGATTTGCAGGATAGAGTAGCGGTCGTGACTGGGTCAGGGTCTGGCATGGGTGAAGGAATCGCGCGCCTTTTTGCAGTAGAAGGTGCAGCCGTTGTGATCTCCGGACGCGACAAGGAAAAGGGCGAGCTTGTCGCGCAGTCAGTCGTCGGTGATGGAGGCCGGGCCGTTTTTGTGCGGGCCGATGTCTCTCTCGAAGCAGACTGTCGAGGATTGATCGATCAGACGGTTGAGCATTTCGGGCAGATCGACGTGCTGGTCAACAACGTGGGTTTAAGCAGTCGGGGTACGATCGAAGACACAACGGTGGAGTTGTGGGACAAGCTATTCGCCACCAACGTTCGCAGCGCCTTCATCTGTATG
>JBDTUW010000009.1:0-18471 GCA_040007555.1 Acidobacteriota bacterium
GCGAGCTCGCCCGATGAAGCGGGACCACTTGATCCAGCGCTGCTTCGATCTGATCCGCCGCCGCGCCGATGAGGATCACGTGAGAGCATCGATCGGCTATCAGCGGTCTGAGCGGGCGATAATCGCTTCCCTTGTCCTTGCCTCCGAGGATCACGACAATCCGTTCAGAGAAGGCGCGCAAGGCCATGATGGTGGCGTCGACATTCGTCGCCTTCGAGTCGTTGTAGAACTTCACGCCACCGATCTCTTCGACAAGCTCGATTCGATGTTCAACGCCCTGGAACTTACTAATTGCCTCGCGCATCAGTTCCGAAGCCGCGCCACATGAGAGCCCCAGCGCGAGAGCCGCCATGACATTCTCGAGATTATGATCACCGCGAAGGTTGATTTCGACCCGCCTGGTGAGCACCTCCTCCACACCTTCGTGACGTCTGATGATCGCGTCCCCTCGCAGGGAGATCCCCTCCTCAAGAGTTCGTGAACGACTGAAGAAGATGGCTTGCGCCGGGGTCAGCGCCCTCATCGCCACCACCCGTTCGTCGTCCGCGTTGAGCACTGCCGTGTCCTTCCCGGTCTGATTGCGAAGAATGTTCGCCTTCGCCGCTGCATACTCATCGATGGAGCGATACCGGTCGAGATGATCCGGTGTGATATTGAGGATGGCCGCCGCATCGAAGTGCGTGCTGCTGACGGCCTCCAATTGAAAACTACTCATCTCGATGACGGTCACTCCTTCGTCGCTCGAACCATTCACAAGCGACGTCAGTGGCTTGCCGATATTTCCACCTACCTGCACCGACAAGCCTGCTCGCGATAACAGCTCACCGGTAAGAGCTGTTGTCGTCGTCTTGCCATTCGAGCCGGTGATACCAAGCAACCGGCCGCGAACATAGCGTGCTCCGAGTTCAATCTCTCCGATGATCTCGACGCCGGCCTCGCGTGCTCTTGAGAACGGCTCCAGCGCCAGGGGCACGCCAGGGCTGACGACGATCAAATCCGAAGTTTCAAAAAGCTCGATCGGGTGGCCTCCAGCCACGATCTCGATTCCCTCGTCCCGTAGTCTGGACGCTTCCGGCCAGTCGGCCTCCGCCTTTGAGTCGTTGACCACGACGCTGGCGCCGCGGCTTCTGAGGAATCTCGCCGCCGCCAACCCGCTCAGCGCTCCCCCCACAACCAGAACCCTGCGCCCGGAAACTTCCATACTTCAACCAGCCGAGATCGCGAATCCTCATCGCGGCCCTCAACGTAATTTGAGCGTCGAAAGACTCAACAGGGCGAACAGGATCGAAACGATCAGGAAACGAAACACGACCTTCGATTCCTTCCACCCAAGCAGCTCAAAATGATGATGAAGTGGCGCCATCTTAAAGATGCGCCGCTTCGTCAATTTGTAATACGCGACCTGAAGCATGACCGAGAGCCCTTCGACGACAAAGACGCCGCCCAGGATCGGCAGCACCAACTCCTGCTTAATGATGACGCTCATGATCCCGAGCGCGCCGCCAATGCCCAGGCTCCCTACATCACCCATAAACACCTCCGCGGGTGGCGCATTGAACCAGAGAAACCCAAGACTCGCCCCAACGAGCGAACCACCGAAAACGGTCACCTCCCAAACGTTCGGGATATGCAATAGATCGAGATAGTCGGCGAAACGCACGTGCCCCGTGACGTAAGTAAACGCCGTCAGGGTTGACGCCGCCACGACCGTGACACTGATCGCCAGGCCATCCAGCCCGTCTGTCAGATTGACCGTGTTCGACGTGCCAACCAGCACAATCGTGATAAAGAGCAGGTAGACCGCGATCGGCAGGATCGGTCTGAAATCCTTGAAGAAAGGCACACTCAGGACGGCCGAGTAGTCGAGAAGAACAAAAAGCGCCCCACCCACCAGCAGTGCGATAGCGATCTGCGCAACGATTTTTTGCCGCCCGCTGAGTCCCAGGCTCCGCTTTCTTGCGATCTTGATGTAATCATCTGCAAACCCGATCGCGGCGTACCCGAGCATCCCGAGCATTGCGACCCAAACATATCCCTTCCGCAAATCGGCCCACATGAGCGTCGAAATCAGCACCGAGGCGATGATCAACACGCCACCCATGGTCGGAGTTCCGCGTTTCGCCTGATGCGAGGCTGGCCCCTCCTCTCGAATCTCCTGCCCATACTTGAATTCGCGCAGCTTGCGGATCATTCGCGGCCCGAAGATCATGCTCAAGAGTAAGGCGGTGATCGCCGCGTACGCCGTGCGAAAAGTGACATACTGAAAAACGTTGAGGACCTTCAGCAGCGGAATCTGCGTCGCGTGCTGCCGGTAGAGCCATTCGTAGAAGACGTAATAGAACATCCGCTCCCGTTCCGCCTGCACTTGTCGGCTAACCGGCTTCACTCGCACCGAATTCGGCTTGCAGTCTTTCGACGATTGCCTCGGTGCGAACTCCGCGCGATCCCTTGATGAGAATCACATCTCCGCTACGCGCTCGATCGACCAGCAGCCGGGCAGCATCTTCAGTTGTTTCACAGAAGACGGCCTCGCTGCCTGCCTCCTTTGCCCCTTCCACCAATTCGCGCGCGAGACCGCGCACCCCAAGCACCAGTTCGATGCCGGCGCGTGCGATCTCGCCCCCAGATGCGCGGTGCAACTCTACAGACTGAGAACCGAGTTCGAGCATTTCCCCCGCTACTACAATTCGTCGCTTAAAGCCGGCGACCCGCGCAATCGACCGTACGGCTTCCGTCAGGGCCGGCGGGTTCGAATTGTACGAATCGTCAACGATTGTTACGCCGTTGGCGAAGCGCAACACCTGTCCGCGCATTTTCGGTGCCTTCACGACTCCCAATCTCGCTGCGATCTCTCCCGCTGAGAGGCCGAAATAAGAGCCGACGGCCGCCGCCGCAAGCGCGTTCGAGACATTGTGACGACCGGAAAGAGGTAAGTTGACTTCGGCCTCTCCACCAGGTATCAACAGCGTAAAGTCCATGCCTCGAAGTCCCTCTTGCTCAGTAATTCCTCGCGCGGTCACCTCAGCCGCTTGATCGACACCAAACCGGATGATCGACAGGTCCGTGCGTCGAATGGACATCCGGCTCACGCGGGGATCATCTGCATTGAGGACCGCGGCGCCTCCCGGTTCGATTCCATCGACCAGCTCAGCCTTGGCCCGAGCGATGGCGTCGGAAGAGCCAAAGAACTCGATGTGCGCATGACCGACGTTGCCAACCACACCAACCTGGGGTGGAGCGATATCGACAAGACGCGCGATTTCACCGAAAGAACTCATCCCCATCTCAAGCACAGCGAAATCAAAGTCCTCCGCTCTGGCGCCATTGGTGATCATTCGGGTGACGGTCAGCGGCAGGCCGTAGGTCGTATTGAGATTGCCAAGCGAACTGATGACTCGACCGGCTCCGCCGACGACGTGCGCCGTCAGATCCTTCATGGTGGTCTTGCCCGCGCTGCCCGTCACACCAATCACCGCTCCACCCCAGGAAGCGAGGACCCTTGCGGCCAGTTGCTGCAATGCGCAGGCCGTGTTTTCGACAAAGAGCAATCGGTCTGCAAACGCTCCCAGGCTCCTTGCAAACGGAAGCCGGTGGTGAACTACCAGTGCCGCAGCGGCTCCTTTTTCAAAGATCTCGGTGACGTGCTGATGCCCGTCATGACGCGCGCCAGGAATGGCGACGAACAGTTCACCCGGACGGATCGACCGCGAGTCGATCGTCACACCTGCAGGCTCAAATTCGGCCAGAGCCTGATTCAGATCGTGGCCCGCACCGCAGAGACGCGCGATTTCACGCAGCTTCACGTTAGCGTTCTCAGTCTCCGGCAATCACACGCCGGTCCGTGCGGCCCGGCGCTCGGCGAGGGCTTCTCGAGCAACTTCCCGATCGTCGAAGTGAACTTTGCCGGTCGAGAGTATCTGATAGGTTTCGTGACCCTTGCCGGCAAGGAGCACGACATCGGCCGGCGCGGCCTGGGTGATCGCCCTCAAGATCGCTGCGCGCCGGTCAGCAATCAGGTCGTACCTTCCGCCAATCCTGTCAAGTCCGACTTTGATATAGGTGAGGATCATGTTCGGCTCTTCTGTTCTTGGATTGTCGGAGGTTGCGATCACCCAGTCACTCAAGCGCGCGGCTGCTTCACCCATGAGCGAGCGCTTGGTTTTATCCCGGTCACCGCCGCAGCCCATCACCGTGATCATTTGACCGCGGCCCTGCCGCCTGTTGATGACCTCCCGGATCGTCGTCAGCACGCTCGAGAGCGCATCCGGGGTGTGGGCATAGTCGACGATCACCGTCACATCGTCTTCCTCTGTACTGACGCATTCGAAACGTCCTGGCACCGTTGGACATTCGCTGATCCCGCGAGCGATGACGTCTCCGGGATAGTCGAGCGCCAGTCCCATTCCGATTGCACAGAGAATGTTGTATGCATGTGGCCTTCCCACCAGCTGCGAAGAAATCTCGATCGCGCCGCGCGGTGTTTGAGCCGTAAAGCTCAATCCTTCAAATCCCATCTCTCCGACGTCCGCGGAGATTGCAGCGGTGTTGTCGAGACCGTAGCTGAGCGCCTCCGAACCACCGAGCGCCAGTAACTCAGCCCCGCGGTGATCATCGACATTGATCACCGTTCTCGCCGGCCGCGCGCCAATGCTGCCGTCAAAGAGCATGCGCTTTGTGCGAAAGTACTCATCCATCGACTTGTGATAATCAAGATGGTCCTGAGTTAGATTGGAAAATGCTGCGACCGCAAACTCAAGCCCATCAACCCGGTGCAGATCAAGCGCGTGAGACGAGACCTCCATGACCGCCGACCGGGCACCAGCATCAGCCGCCCGTCGGAGAAAACTCTGTATCTCCGAGGCTTCAGGCGTAGTGTGTTCGGCCTCGACTTCAGTCCCTCCAATCCGGTAACTGATAGTTCCCATCATCGCCGGCACTTCATCGGCCGCGCCAAAGATCGAAGCAACCAGATGCGCGGTAGTAGTCTTACCATTTGTTCCGGTGATGCCGGCGAGGCGGAGTCGCCTTGAAGGGTGACCGTGAACCAGGCTGGCAGCCTCCGCGAGCGCAGCCCGAGCGTCGCCAACCTGCAGCCAGATTCCCTGGAAGGCTTCCGGTTGTTCCTTTTCCGAGATAATGGCAATCGCGCCGCGTTTCGTTGCTTCACCGACGAAGAGGTTCCCGTCGGAGTGTGCGCCCTGGATCGCAACGAAGATGCCCCCCGGCACCACGCGGCGCGAATCGTGGGTAATGGCAGAGCCTTCGGCGCGCACCGGTGCATCGAGCCCGTCACCGCTGAGGAGCGCCTTCAGTTCAACTGCCATCTCACCAATCGTCACCATATTCAGTTTCGCAATTCAGCTTCGTGATTCAGCTTCTTGTCATCGAACCTGCCCAAAAGCGTGGGGAGGCAAGCATTCAACTCAGTGAAACTCCACTCGACAACTATCGCCTGGCTGCACTCTGCTCCCCGCCGCCGGGATTTGCCGTGATGCGAGGCCCTTTCCTACCAGATTTGCGCGAAGGTCCAAACGTCGACAGATCTTCGCGACCTCACCAGCGCTTCTTCCACGAAAGTCCGGCATGACGCCCGGTTCAATCTCCCTCACAGGAACAGCGCCAGAAAAACTTCCCTCCACAACATTCATGGACACCGTCGACGCGGTTTCGGTTCGCGCTCCATTCCTCCTGGCGTCCTTGCCATTTGTTGCTTCCTCGACTCCTGGGATCTGCCGGCGATCGAGCGTTTCCGCGGCCGCTTCGAGACTCGCGGCCTGCACCTGGGCGGTGTGATCCAGCTGATTGCGAAGCGTTGCCGTCAGCACTCCAAGCGATTCCTGGAACTCCGGGGAGTCAGGCGAGACGCCATAGTCGAGCAGCGCGGCCTCGGCGATTCTCGTAAACACCGGCGCTGAAACCTGGCCTCCCTGATGCAATCCGATCGGCTCATCCAGCATGACGATGATCGCAAAGCGAGGATTCGTGGCCGGAACAAACCCGGCAAACGTCGGCATGAACTTGGTATTCGAATAACGCTTTGTCACCGGATCCACCTTTTGTGGTGTTCCAGTTTTTCCGGCGGCGGTGTATCCGGTCAACTTAACGGCGTGCCTGGCGGTTCCGCTGACGACCACTTGTTCCAGCATTCCAGCCAGCTCGTGGGCGGTCTTTGCGCTGATCACGCGCCTCGTCTCCGGCTCGGGTGAATAGATCAACTGGTTGTCAGGACCGACGATCTCTTTGACAACATGGGGTTGAATCCACACGCCGCCGTTTCCTATCGCCGCCATCGCCGCAACCATCTGAATCACCGTTACGCCAACTTCCTGTCCGATGGCAATCGACCCGATAGAGGTCTTGGACCAGCGATTCGCCGCGTGCACGATTCCGGGAATCTCGCCGGGGAGATCGATTTTCGTGCGCGCGCCAAATCCATAAGCCTTCATGTAATCGACGAGGCGATCGTCGCCGAACTTGCGGGTCACCTTCAGCGCGAGTTGGATGGCACCCACATTGGAGGACTTGGCGAGTGCATCAGAGGCCGTCAACCATCCGGAAACGTGGTCGCCAATGACGCGACCGAACAACTCGATCCTGCCGTTGAGGCAGTTGATCTTCTCGTTTGGCCGAATCAGACCCTCCTCAAGAGCCGCGGAATAGGTGACGATCTTGAAGACAGATCCGGGTTCGTAGTAGTCGGTGATGACTCGGTTCCGGCGCATGGCCATCTCGGCTTCGCGCGCTGCTGGTTGAGTCTTGCTGGGCCTGATATTCGGGTCGAAGTTCGGAAATGTTGCAAGCGAGAGTATCTCGCCCGTATGCAGGTCGAGAACGACAGCACTGGCCGACTTTGAGTGCGTTTCGCGCCACGCGGTTTGCAGATAGGCTTCGACCTGATGCTGGAGTCCGATATCGATCGTGGTGACGATCCGGGCACCGACGCGAACCGGTTCGTCCTGGCGGTCAAACGCGTGTCCAAGCGCATCGTTTTCGAAAACAACAGTTCCACCCGAACCCTTGAGAAACTTCTCCTTGACGAGTTCGAGTCCATCCTGTCCTTCTTCGTCGGCGTTGACGAAACCGATGACATGCGAAGCGAGACTGCGATTGGGATAAACGCGAATGGGCTCATCCTGGAGACCTACGCCAACGATCTTGTTGGCTTCGATCGTCCGTGCGACGGCCGCTGCCTTTTCCGGATCGAGACGTCGCCTGAGCCGGACAAAGTTGCGATCGTCGCGAGAGAGCTCGGCCTGCAGTTCCTTGTGGTCTTTCTCGCCCAGCGCGTCTGCCAGAAGGCTGGCAATCCACTCCACACTCTGCTTGCTCGCGCGAATCATCTTCGGGTCGGCGTGAACCGTGCTGCCCATAACGCTCTGGGCAAGAATGTTGCCCTTGCGATCCACGATCTCACCACGGGGAGGCGCGAGTTTGACCTCCTGTTGACGCTGCCCCGCTGCGCGCTGACTTAATTCCTCGTGCCGATTGACCTGCAAGTGCACCAGTCGCCAGATAATTGCGCTCATCCAGACGAGCAGGATGAGCGCGACAATTACGTGACGTCGCCCTGTCTCCTGTTCTTTTCTTCTCGTCCGGATCGTAGCCATTGGTTTCTCCGCGATCTGATCAACACCCCGTCAGGGCAGCCTCAAGACAAATCCCTACTGCGGTGGCCTGACTGTCAAAGTGGCCGGCGTCGCCCGATTCTCTCGGGCTGCTGCGGCCGCACGAGAGACATCTCTTGCCTTCTCTTTTCTCTCTCGCTCACGGTCGCGCACCTGCTGCGCCGCCATCTGATAAGGAATGCGCAACGCTGAGGGCTCATCGAGTGCGACTGGGACGACACCGACACGGCGCTTGCTGGCGGTGCGCTCAACCTCGCGCGGCGTCAGCGCTCCGAATTGTTGCGCCTCCAGAAATCGCTGTTCGCTCTCAGCCTGGCTAAGAGCGGACTTGAGTCGAACTTCTGCGCGACTCGTATAATGTGCCTGCAATTGCCAGCGCAGGCCCGCGACGAACCCACCTGCAATCACGGCGCCGATCACGACAAGAATCCAGACGGCCTGTGGTCGCCTGCTTTTCGGCATCCAGCCGGCTCGCGCGGCAAAGGTTCCCTTGACTGGTCGGCGTGAAATATGGCCGTTGCGGATCTTTGGACGATAGGTGGCCGTCATCTCATATCCCCACGACAAAGCGCTCAGTTGATGGACTCCGACTATTTGCTAAAAACGCTTAGAGCGCTTAGAGCTTGATGCATGCCCGGAGCTTCGCGCTCCTGGCTCGAGGGTTTCCCTCGATCTCTTCTTCACCGGCAGTCAGTGCCTTGCGCGTAATCAGCTCAATTTTGCGCTTTGCTCCGCAAACGCAGGCGGGCTGAATCGGTGGACAAATGCACTGACCGGCTTGCCGTCTCAGGGTCTGCTTGATGATCCGATCTTCGAGCGATTGAAAAGTTATGATCACCAGGCGTCGCCCGTTTGTGAGTCGATCGATAGCTTCGACAACAAAATCGTCGAGACCATCCAGTTCGCGATTGACGGCGATTCTCAGAGCCTGAAACGTCCGGGTCGCTGGATGGATTCGCCAATGACCCTTCTGGTTGAGTGCCCTGACGACTATATCGGCGAGCTCTCCAGTGGTTTTCACTGGCGTCTGCGCTCTCGCGTTTACTAATCGTCGAGCAATCCGCCTCGCGCCGCGCTCTTCACCAAACTGCCAGATGATGTCGGCAAGCTGTCCTTCGCTCAGCCGATTGACAAGGTCGGCGGCAGTCTGACCCTCGCTTTGATCCATCCGCATATCGAGGGGTTCGGTTCCAAAACGGAAGCTAAAGCCACGATCCGGAGAATCCAGTTGCCAGGATGAGACACCCAGGTCTGCAAGAATGCCGTCGACAGAGGGGATAGAAAGTCGATCGAGCACTTCACCGAGCTGGCGGTAATCGGTGTGAATAGCGGAAAAGCGATGGCCAAATGGGGCAAGCCTCGCCTTTGCCAGTTCGATCGCGGCACTATCGCGATCGAAACCGATCACACGACTGTCCGGAGATGCCTGAAGGATCCCTTCGGAGTGCCCGCCCATACCGAGCGTTGCGTCCACAAAGGTACCGCCTTCAGACGCTTTGAGCGTCGAGAGCACCTCAGAAAGCATGACCGGACGATGCAATTCCATCGATGATTTGCCCCCGTCGCCATGCCCAGCCATCCCGGTCCTCTCAATTCCTTTGACCTGAGCCCGCACACAGATCATTAAAAATTTCGAGAGAGCCTAAAAATCAAAAAACTTTCGCGAGATTAGAGTCCCTGGAAGCCATGCGCCAGCCTCTCATCGCTTTCCCCACCCCGTCGCCTCAGCCCGCTTAAACATCCTTCGCGGTCTCTCAGGGGCTCGAAATGGCAATTCTGGCGGTCTGGCTATCTCACTCATTCAAAAGAGCTTAAGCTGTGTCTTAAGCCTTCAAGTAACTTGTCAACCGAACGCTGTAACACACTACAAAGGGGCTATTTACGACTCGCGACTATCAACGGAGCGTACAATACTCCGCGAGACTGATTAGTGTCAAGCTTTTTGTCAAGTGCGAGGGGTTGGGAGGGTCGTTGGTTCTTAGGAAGGCTCCAGTCAGACCCGGATGTGTTGCGCGACGCAGGCGCCATCCGGATGTTGGACCGTCAGGCGCGAAAACTTGGGCAGGCAGCCTGGAATCCCAGGTTGTGACCGGTGACGCGTCCTCGCTCTTCATCTCACGGCCTCATCTGCTCCCGTTTGCGAGTGGGTTGGGGCTTGATTATGACCGGTCGCGGCCATGTGTCCCGCGAGGCAAGTCCAGCAAGAATCTCCTCGGGCGAGTTTCACTCGGCACTCGAGGCGCTTTCCTGCCGTCGCGGCACAGATAGCCAGGTCTCGTTGCCTTCAGCGGCATCAGATGGCCGAGTGTCGCCGCGTTCAGTCGTAGCAGCGATCGCATTCGCCGACAACGTTTCTCCGGTATGGCCCGTCAAGAGAGTCGACCACTTCGTGCCGAAAGGCGACCCTTTACCTTTCTTTGGGCCGCTAAAGTGGCAGGTCGGGCCGGCCCGCCTCGAATCGGGCAGCTATATAACAGCCCAGGGCAGATTGACCATTTTGATCGCAAAGCCCCACCGGGGCGATATTCCGATCTCGCGCCCTCGGTGTGATGCAACATCACCGCGAAATGGCGGTGAGTTGATGAAACACTCAACCCACGGCATCGTCATCGGTAGCCCCTACAGGTACATGTCGAAAGGCGCAAACGGGCTGCTGTTATAATTTCAGTATTCGATATAACTTAACATCGGTGCGGCGCTGCCAAGATCATGACACACTCTACCTGAGGCATCGTCCTGAGTTGTTCCATCAAACAGGCTGCAAGAGACAGCGGAGCAATGTTCTGGTGCCGAGCAGTCAATGTAGTCTAATATCCAACTACTGGAGTTGTTAGACTCAAGCCACAGCGCGCAAGCGAATGCTCCCTCGCATTCGTGCATTTCGCGTCACGCGGCGATGCTCACCCCAGACTTGGATCTGTATGTATCGGATAACCCTTCGGGTCGCGCTGGGAAACTTGCCAACCAGGCTGGCAAGTCCCTGCGAGAGGGGCGTTCCGATGTCGCGCATTCAATGTACCGTAACAAGGACCTATGAGTTTGGAAATGTCGGTCTCGCGTAACGCACGGTGTTGCTCGGGTTACTCGACGGATGAGCCGGGGGTAAGTGCAGCGGGACTGGATTACGATGTCGCGCTTATCCACGGTCAATGTAACGTAACAGCGCCCCGCTGAGGCTTGGACATGCGGGTATCGCGTAACCCTGGGCATTGCTGGGCTGTTAGCTAGCTGTGCCCTTCGGGGCGGGTATTGACATTCAACGCTCGCATTGCATCGCAACATCGTTGGGGCTTGCTCAGCACACCCTCTCTCGCTGGCAGGACGCTCAGTACACGCTCTCTCGCTGGCATAGACGCTCAGCGCACCTTCTCTCATTGGTATGAACTGATCTCGTAGCGCACCCGGATGTGGTGAGGTACGCGTCTTGACGAGGTCGTGCTAAACAGATGCCGTGTGCTTTGACGAGGTCGTGCGAATGAGACGCGATGGGCTTTGACGAAGTCGTGCTAAACAGACGCCATGTGCTATAGTGGCCGCCGTTTTCCACTCGCGATGTAAAGAAATAAGAGGGTTTACGGAATCTCGTGCATATCAACGTACTTCTTTATCTGATCGGTTTCGGTGTTCTTGCCGCGATTGGGAACCTCGCCGGCGGTTTTTTCGTGACTCGCTCGGGAGATGCCAGCCGAGTTGCGCTCAAACGACTCCTGGCCATCGGTGCCGGGTTCATGCTCTCGGCCGTTGTTCTTGAAGTTCTGCCTGCAATTGCCGGTGAGTGGGCCACCGAGATGCCCGCGGCAATGGCATGGCTCCTCGCCGGCTACCTCCTCATACAGCTCGCCGAGCACGCGATTGCGCCGCATCTGCACTTTGGCGAAGAAGTCCATGCCGAGGAAGTAGGCCGCCGTGGAGTGGCCGTGACCGCGGTCGTGGGTCTCGCCATCCATGCATTTTTTGATGGAGTGACGATCGCGTCCGGGCTACTGAGCAGCCTGAGACTAGGGGTCTTTCTTTCGCTGGCCGTGCTGATACATAAACTTCCTGAGGGCTTCACTGTAGCCTCGATTGTCCTTAGTTCCGGCCGCGGAGCCCGTGCGGCGCGACAGGCTACGGCGCTGGTTGCGGCAGCGACCTTTGCCGGGATCGTGCTGGTGGTTTTGGCGCAGCCGCTGGTGCCCTATGCGCTGCCTTTGTCGGCGGGGGTGACGCTTTATGTGGCCGCTTCGGATTTGATCCCCGAGGTCAATCAGGAAGGTGGTCCTGGAGCATCGCTTTTTGTGCTGCTCGGGGTCGGGCTGTTTTATTTAGCTCATTTGATCCTGCACGCATCGATGGCCGGGTGATTAGAGACCGGAAAAGGAGTGCAAGGAGCGCACGGACAACAGGGGCAGCAGGCCTTGGTCCTTTCCCTGGTGTCATACAACTTTCCGCAACCTCACTGCCTGCTTCGTCGACTCTCGGCCAAAATTGACACCATCCATCCCGGTCAACTATCATCAATAGTTACAAATATCGTTTTAAATCGCACTTAGGAGCTGGTCTTCATATGAGCTCTTCTACGGAAACGGAAAGCGTCAAAATAGAACAACAGGAGTGGGAAGAGAAATGTCTTGCGCCGGCGCTCCTGAAGACACCGGAATTGCAGACTGAGTTCTCGACCGTCTCCCTTCGTCCAATCAAGCGTCTCTATACCCCAGAAGATGTCGAGTCGATCGATTTTAACCGAGATATCAGCTTTCCTGGCATGCCGCCCTATACTCGCGGCATCCATCCGACCGGGTATCGCGCGCGGATGTGGACGATGCGCCAGTTCGCCGGGTTCGGCTCGGCCTTCGACACCAACGAGCGCTTTAAGTATCTCCTCGCGCACGGTCAAACCGGGCTCTCGACAGCTTTCGACCTCCCGACCTTGATGGGCTACGATTCCGACCACGCTGTCTCCGAAGGTGAGGTCGGAAAGTGCGGTGTGGCGATCGCCTCCCGCGAGGATATGGAGACGCTCTTTGACGGAATTCCCCTGGAGCAAGTCACGACTTCGATGACGATCAATGCTCCGGCCTCGATGATCTTCGCCTTCTTCCTCGCCACCGCGGAGAAGCAGGGCGTGAAGTGGCCCGATGTCTCTGGCACTCTTCAGAACGACATTCTCAAGGAGTACATCGCCCAGAAGGAATGGATCTACCCACCTCGACCGGCTATGCGCCTGATCACCGATACCTTCAGATTCTGCGCTGCGGAAATGCCACGGTGGAATTCGATTTCGATCTCCGGCTACCACATTCGCGAAGCGGGTGCGACCGCCGCGCAGGAATTGGCCTTCACCCTGCGGAACGGCATCGAATACGTAGATTACGGCATCCGCGCCGGTCTTGATGTTGATGAATTTGCGCCGCGCCTTTCGTTCTTCTTTAATGCACATAATGATTTCTTTGAAGAGATAGCGAAGTATCGTGCCGCACGCCGCATCTGGTATCGAGTTATGACCGAGCGGTTCAAGGCGAAGAACCCCCGCTCCTGGCAACTGCGTTTCCACACTCAGACGGCCGGTGTCAGCCTCACGGTTCAGCAGCCGATCAACAATATCGTCCGCGTCGCGATTCAGGCACTCGCGGGAGTCATCGGCGGAACCCAAAGTCTGCACTGCGACGGATACGACGAGGCGCTCGCGCTGCCGACCGAACGCGCGGCGTTAATTGCCCTGCGAACGCAGCAGATCATCGCCAACGAAACCGGTGTGACGAATACTGTCGATCCTCTCGGCGGCTCATATTTCATCGAGCGATTGACGAGCGACATGGAAGGAGAAGCGTGGGAGTATTTTGCTAAGATCGACGCGATGGGCGGAATGGTCGAGGCAATCGAAGCCGGCTATCCGCAACGCGAGATTCAAGAGTCCGCCTACCAGTTTCAGCGCGCGGTGGAGCGCAAGGAAAAAGTCATTGTCGGCGTCAACGAGTTTGTCGCGGACGGCGCCGATCTGGGCGAGACAAACATCCTGCAGATCGATGCCTCAGTCGCCGAACTGCAACATGAACGGCTTGAGCGCCTCCGTGCGAACCGCGATCAGGCGGCCGCGACGAGGGCTCTCGACCAACTCAAGCGTGGCGCGGAGGACCCTGAGGTGAACACCATGCCGCTCCTCGTAGATTGCGCGCGCGCGGATTGCACGCTCGGTGAGATGTGCGACGCGCTCCGCCCAGTCTTTGGCGAGTATCAGGAACCCGATTTCTAAGGCTCGAGTTCGATGTCGTCAAGCGCGTCTATCCGGAAGTGCCGAGATCGCGGTCTAGTGCATTAACCGACGAACACCGGTCCAAAGTGCGTGAAAAGGAAAGGAAGATCGTCATGAAGAAGATTCACCCTCTGCGGTGGGCTTTGATTGGTTTGACGCTGGCCGCCTCCGGCACGGCGATTGTTGCTCAGAGCAAAGGTACGACGTCAACGATTCCGAAGGTCGCGTTTAAGGACACAAAACTCAAGAATGGTCTGCGTGTGCTGACGGTCGAAGTGCACAGCGCGCCCGTTATCTCCCTGGCCTTGATCTATGACGTTGGTTCGCGCAACGAAAAACTCGGCCGAACGGGCTTTGCGCATCTCTTCGAACATATGATGTTCCAGGGATCCGCCAATATCGGCAAGAGCGAACATTTCATTCTCGTCGACAACAACGGCGGGTTCATGAACGGAACCACTGACGAGGAGCGGACGCTCTACTTCGAGACCTTGCCAGCAAACCAGCTCGATCTTCTGCTCTTCCTCGAAGCCGACCGGATGCGAAGCCTCGATATCTCGAAGCTCAATCTGGACAACCAGCGCAATGCGGTTCAGGAGGAACGTCGTCTCGGTGTCGACAATCAGGCGTATGGCAAGTTGCTTGAAAAGTTCGGCGAGACGATGTTCGACAACTTCAATTACAAGCATTCCGTCATCGGCTCACTGGACGACTTGAACGCCGCGACCGTCGATGATGTTCGCGACTTCTTTCGCATTTACTATGCGCCGAATAATGCGGTTCTTGCCCTCGTCGGCGATTTCAAGACGGAGGACGCGCTCGCTCGGGTGAGAAAAGCGTTTGAGCCTATCCCGGCGCAACCAATGCCGCCGCCGGTTGACATCGCCGAGCCAGCGCAAACGGCAGTGCGAAGATTCACCCTTGACGATCCGCTGGCTCAATTACCGATGCTGCTCATGGGATTTAAGGGACCGGCCGGCAACACTCCGGACGCGTATGCATTGCAGGTGCTTTCGACAGTACTTTCTGGCGGGCAGAGTTCGCGGTTGTATCAGAAGCTGGTCAAGGAAAAGCAGCTAGTCGTCCAGATCGGCGGTTTCCCCCAGAGTCGTCGCGGACCGGGTCTGTTCGCGATTCAAGCGATCATCGCTCCAACACGCAAACCCGACGAAGTTGAGGCCGCAATCTTCGAGGAAATCGAAAAACTAAAGAACACGCCCATCGAGACCTGGGAATTGGACAAGGCAAAGACAAATGCCCGGCGCTCTGCGGTTCAGCAGCGCTCAAGTTCTCTCGGCCTTGCGACCAACCTCGCCGAGGCTACGGTTGCCTACAAGGACCCCAACCTGACGAACACGCGGTTCGAGAAGATCGCGGCAGTGACGCGAGAAGACGTCATGCGGGTTGCAAAGAAGTACTTACTCGAAACCAACCTGACCGTTGGTGTCGCGATGCCGAAGGCAAAGGGAGCGACTGCCGGCGCTGGCGCCGCCAAGTAGCGCCAAAGCGCGCACGGAGAAGAACTCAATGAAGAAACTACGTTTTATTTTTTCTCGCACATCGCGGCTGGCTTTTGCGACAACGCTTGTTTCGGCGATGGTGTTTGCACAGGGTGCAGCTCCCGCCGGGCAGTCACAATCTACAAAGGGCGCCGTCATCAAGGGCAAGGCTCCGGTCAACCAGGAAATACTGAGGGTCAAGCTGCCAAAGGCTCAGGAGTTCAAACTCAGCAATGGCGTTCAGGTTCTGCTGCTGGAAGACAAGAAACTTCCGACTTTCTCCATGCAGATGGTGATTCTCAACGGAGGCATGTCTGATGCGCCCGACGCGATTGGAGGGGCGCAGTTTACGAGTTCATTGTTGCGCGAGGGAACGAAGACGCGTTCGAGCAAGCAGATTGCCGAGCAGATCGATTCCATCGGCGGCTCGCTTTCCAGCAGTTCCGGGCTATCGAGCATGACGAGTGTCGTTAATGCCTCGGGTTTAACTGACAATCTGGATCAGATCCTCGATTTGTTTGCTGATGTGATCATCAATCCCGCCTTTCCTGCCGATGAGTTCGGAAAATTGAAGACCCGCACGATGGCCAATTTGCGCGCTCAACGGTCCAACCCGGGTTTTCTGGCTTCGGAGAAGGTCGCGAGCGTCATTTATGGCGATCATCCTGCAGCTCGCATTTCGTTAAGACAGCAGGACCTCGACCGCCTTTCTCCAGCGGTTCTCGAAAAATTTCACTCCACCTATTACCGTCCCAACAATGCGATGTTAACTATCGTCGGCGATGTCTCGGCCGCCACGATTACCTCCAAGCTTGAGAAGGCCTTCGCCTCGTGGAAGCCGGCCTCGGTTCCCGCAACAACAATTCCGAAGGCAAATAACGCCGGAGCGGCGAAGATCTATCTGATTCATCGTCCCGGTTCGGTGCAAACCAGCTTGCGAGCTGCAAATCTGTCACTCGAAAGGACCGATCCGAACTACCCTGCGGTCCAGGTCATGAATCTCATCCTCGGCGGTGGCGGGAGCGCTCGGCTCTTTCTCAACCTCCGCGAGGACAAGGGCTATACCTATGGCGCATACAGCAACGTTTCGGCATTCAAGTACCGTGGAACGTTTCTCGCTAATACGGATGTGCGCACGGAAGTGACTGATGGTTCGATGAAAGAGTTGATCTATGAGCTCAAGCGCATTCGTGATGAAAAGGTGCTCGCGCTCGACCTTGAGAATGCCAAGCGCCAGATCATTGGAGGCTTTGCGCTGCAGCTCGAATCGCCGGCATCGCTGATCTCCAATGTAGTAACGCAGAAACTCTATGATCTCCCTGCCGACTACTTTGACAACTACCCGCAACTGATTGCGGCTGTCACCGTTGATGACGTCCAGCGTGTGGCGCGCAAGTATATCGACATCGACCATCTGCAGGTGATTGCGGTGGGGGATGCGCAGAAAATCCGCGAAGTATTAAGCAAGTATGGGACCGTCGAGGCCTTTGATACCGATGGGAAGCCGCTTGGCGCATCTATCCCTCCTGAGGGCGCTCCTGAGGCTGCTAGAGGCGGCTCAACTGGTGGAGGGGTTGCGAACATCGCCGGCACGTGGAACGTGACCGCCAAATCCCCGCAGGGGGAACTCCCGCTCAAGGTGGTCATCAACTATGACGGGGCGAAGATTGGGGGAACGCTCGAGACTCCGGTTGGCGCCTTCCCGATTGTGGGCGGTATCCTCAAGGGCACTGAAATCAACTTTAAGGTGAAGGTCGAGATGCAGGGCAATCCCAGCGAGCTCGATTTTCTGGGCAAGGTCGATGGCGATCAAATGAGCGGCAAGATGTCATCGTCCTCCTTCCCGGCTTTCGATTTCACAGCAAAACGGGAGAAGTAGTCTACCAGGCGCTTGTCGTCGTTCAGACGTCGTAAGCGCGAAAGAGGCGGCCGGGGCGCAGATTTCAGACAGCGAGAGTTATGCAGGAACAGAAGATCAGGGTGCTGCTCGCCAAGCCGGGGCTTGATGGTCACGACCGCGGCGTGAAAGTGATCGCGCGAGCGTTGCGCGACGCGGGGATGGAAGTCATCTACACCGGTCTGCGCCAGACGCCGGAACAAATCGCCACGGCAGCCCTACAGGAGGATGTCGACATCGTCGGACTCTCGATCCTCTCGGGAGCGCATATGACGATCTTTCCGCGGGTGCACGACCTGATGGTCAAGCACGGCATGGACGACGTCCTGCTTTTTGGGGGAGGAATCATCCCCGAGGACGATATCCCCAAACTGAAGGAGCGCGGAGTAGCCGAGGTTTTCCTCCCCGGCACTTCTACCGAGGACATCATTCGGTTTATCCGGGTCAACGTAAAGCCGAGAGAATAAGGCCGTGTGCTTGAACCAGGATAGTGTCAACACGGTCTCACTGACGAATCGTGGCGCGTATGCGATTTTGTCGATGAATCGACCGGACGAGCTGAACTGTCTCAGTGAGTCGATGCTTGACGGGCTTGAGGAAGCCGTTTTGGTTTTTGAATCCTGGAAGGACCTTCGTGCGCTGGTGCTGACTGGCTCTGGCGATGTCTTTTCGGTTGGAGCAGATCTCAAGACTATCGCCTCGCTCGACGCGGCATCAGCCCGGGAATTCTCCCGCCGCGGTCAAAGATTGATGGCTCGCCTCTGTCGGAGCGATGCGGTCACAATTGCGGCGATTGACGGCTATTGTCTTGGCGGCGGTCTGGATCTCGCGCTTTCGTGCGACTTGCGATACGCCACATCGCGTTCGAGCTTCCAGCATCCGGGCGTCCGCCGAGGTATCATCACCGGGTGGGGAGGCAGTGTCCGGTTGCCCCGGCTGATTGGAAAGGATGCGGCGCGGAGATACTTCATCACCGCCGAGAGGATGAGCGCGACTGATGCGTTGCGGCTCGGTCTTCTCAACGGAGTTGTCGACGATGCGCTCCTTTCGGCATCCACAGTCGCCGCCACGATTGGAGCAAACTGGAGTGCCGGACAAATTGCAGCAGCCAGGGAGGCGATTTAGGCGCGGGAACAACGCCCAGCGGCCTGAAATCACAGAACAAATACGTGACGCCAGGCGTTTAAGTATATTGCTCTTTTTCACTGATACGCCCGC
>JBDTUW010000010.1:0-18240 GCA_040007555.1 Acidobacteriota bacterium
TCATGGTAGTACCAGGCGTCCTGTGCGAGCCTCCCCAGTTGATCCACTGTCAGGGTCTCAGGTCGAAAGAAGCCCGTCAGGAACGCAGCGTAACGCCGGCCATCGGGAAAATTCGTGAACGCGAATTGCGCCCACGCGCTGACCGCCCATTGGCGGTTGCGATCATTGATCACATCCACTGGCGTGCCATCGAGAAATGTGTAGTGCTTGTGGAAGTCCGTCGCTCGCCGTAGAGCAGGGAGCACGTCGTTGTCTTTGCTGTGCTCGTAGTAAAGCCCTACACCAGTCAGCGTCAGATGGTTGTAGCCGGTTGTCGGGCCCGAGTTGTTGTGCTCGCCCCAGTAACCATCGGGCGATTGCTCGACCATCGCAAATCGCCGCAGCACTCGCGCACCCAACTGCTCCCACTCGCGATTGCCGAAGACCAGTCCGCCAAGATGCAGCAAAGACGCCCACTGCACGTAATGATTGGGCGAAGTGCCGATGAAGGGCGAGTGGTACCAGGGGAAGTCCAACCTCTCCTCGGCGTCGCTCACGACAAGCGCGATGTTCTCTTCGATATTGCGCTTCCATCGCGCCCGCCGCTCCGCACCCAATTCGCGTTCGAGCAGCCGCCAGGCTTCGAGCCACATGTAGGTGTCCCAGTCACTGTCAAGCCGCGGCTCGTAGACTCCTTTCTCATTTTCGCTCGCCAGCAAGTCTCCGATGCGGATGGCGAGGGCGAGCATCTTTGCATCGTGATAATGCGTGTTCACCGAATGTTGCTTCGCGTAGAGCACCGCCGGCGCGAGGATGGCGTAAGGAAAGTGCCGCCAGCTAGTACCTGATTCCAAAGCCTTCAGATCGGCCTGTGGCTCTTCGTTCAACCGCTGCTCGACTTTGGCCGTGCCCGCTTCGAGCAGGCGAAAGTACGCGGCGGGAAGTGGGTCTGAGCCGGCTGCCGCGCAGACAAACGCCCACGGCAGCGCGATCAGCATCAGCACGCAGCAAAACTTTAAGGCTCTCACTTGTGCTCACTCCGGTTGATCAAATCCCGGTAGAAGACTGCCGGCTTGTCATCGCCGCGGCGCTCGGCGATCCGGATCGCGTCTTCCGATTGCGCTGCGCGGTACGCAATTGGAGATGCGGCGTATTGCTTCTTTACTTCGGCCAGGCTCATGCGCTGCCCCAATGAGTTCACGCTGTTGACGATCCAAACCGGCCGCGGGGCGAGCGCCGAAATCAGATCGGGCAGGTCATAAGAACGCAACACGCCAGCAACCACATGCTCGAAGACCTGCCGGTGGATTCGTTGATTGATGACAGTCCGGTAAGAGACCAGCATCCCTTCCAGCGCAACTTTGCTGACGCGTTCATCCATCGCCGCCGCGTGGAGCAACGGCGCCGTGCCGCCCCCTTTGCCGAAGCCGTGGATTCGCGTGGGATCAACATCCGCGCGCGCCGCCAGGAGATCGACGCCACGCCACACATCCACCATCCGCATGCCGAGGAGCGTCTTGCCTGCCAGCAGCGCCGTCATCGCACTCTCGTACTGTCCGAAGTAGACGGAGAAATCATCGCCATTCTCATCGTTCCTGTCACGGGTTTCGCCAAAACCTCTGGCATCAATCGCCAATACGACGAAGCCTGCTTTGACGAACTGCTCGATCTCGCCGCCAGCCGCCGCGTCTGTCGCTTTGCCGCGACCGTGGACGTAGATCATCGCGGGTTTTCGCGCCTCGCCTGTCTCAGGCAAGAAGAGCAGCGCGGGAACTATGATGCCCGGCTCGCTGTCGTAGATCAGCTTCTCGATGCGATAACCCGGCCGCCTGATTTCTCCATAAGGCTTTACCGTCACCGTTCCCTTCGGCATCTCGAAGGCGGTCAGGCTGCGCGCTCGCTGGCGCGTCTCTTCCTGCCAGGCGTTCAGCTCCTGTTTGTTTGAAGGCGGAACCCTCTGCGGACGCAGTTGCTCCACCCGTTGTTGGTTCAAGGTGAAGACCGTTTCACCGCCCAGGCTGACCGACACTTGCCCCGATTCGGTGCAATTCAACTCTTCCTCGGTGCCGATCGCCACTTCGGGCTCCGGCTCCTGGTCATCAGCGCCCTTGAGCCATCGACCAAACCAGCGATATGCCGCCAGTCTTCTCGGCTTCGTGTAGCCGTGAGAGTCGTCAGCCTCGACCATCTGCAGTTTCTCCGGCGCGCCCATCAGCGTATACAGATGATGCGCTTCGCTGTAGGTCGCGCGCGCGCCTGCAATCGAGAAGAAGTCGCGAATAGCCGAGAGGACCAAGTAAGGCCTGGGCGAGAAGGCGTAGATGAAATCGGCGTGATCCAATCCAGCGCCGATCCACGGCGGCAGATTCTGCTCGGCGTCCTGCGGGCCAATCGTTTCGAGCAGTGCTCGCCACGAAGTCAGATAACAGGAGGGCGCGGCCGCGTGAATGCGATCATCCAGCGCGGCGAGATAGGCCGTATGCGTTCCGCCGCCAGAATTGCCCGTCACGCCGATGCGCGACGCGTCAACTTCGGGGCGCGAGAGCAGATAATCCAGCGCGCGCATCCCGTCCCAGATCGTGTAACGCGCCAGATTGTCACCTGCGAGCAGACACTGAATACCGACGATTGTGTGTTCGGTCGTCGAGCGGCGCACCTTCGATTCGCCAAAGTCCGGATCATACATCTGCACTCGCTCGCCCTGTCCAATCGTATCCCACGCCAGCGCGACGTAGCCTTTCTTCGCCAGCGATCCGAGCATCTGCTGCCACGTTGCATGCGCCTTCGCACCCTCTTCATGACCGAGCGGAAAGAGGATGCCGGGGGAGCGCCCGCGCCCGGGCTTCGGCAGATAGAGATTGGCCGTGACGTAGAATCGGGGCTGGCTTTCGAAGATCACTTTCTCGATCTTGTAATCGCCGCGGTCAAGCACGCCGACTGTGCGCGCATTGAGCGGTGTCCGCGCGGGCAATTCGCCCCCCAGCGCCCGCAGCATCCGCTGGCGAATGTAGACCTTTCGCTCAGCCACATCCTGCGGCGAAGAGAGCCGCGCGACCTGGCGCTCGCGCTCGGCGAGCAGGGCAAAGGCGAGTTGACGGACGTGCGCAGGCAGCATATTCCGGATGTTACTGAACTCACCGAGGCCGGAGGCGAAATCCAGCTCTTCGGATCTCTGAGCCAGAGACGGTTCACTGTCTATGCTGATCAGCATTGCCGTCATCGCCAAAATGAAGATCAGGAGCTGAATGCGAAGGCGCGAATTCAGGAGCGTCGTGCGTCGTATTAGTGGTAGATTCGTCATCATTACCTCCGCGCAAAATGATCCGCCGCGCCTGCCAGACGGTAGATCACGGAGGTGCGATCAAAGGCCGCATCCCTGGTGCCGATAAGCGTCAGTTGTCGAGGCGCCAGGCAACCCATCGCTTCAGGAATATCCAGTACCCGCAGCACATTCAAGAGTGCCGGGCCATATTCTTCTCCAGCCATCCGAGGGCGATGAGAAGCGGGCGGATCAACCGCGACTACAGCTTCGATGGCTGGCTGATAGAGTGCCGCGTAGACGGCGAGAATCCCGGCGCCTTTGCGACCGGCTGCGCGCCAACGCATGCCTTCACCCGCACGCCGGCCCGCGACGGCCATCACATCCCAGACACGTCCGCTGTCAACAGTGGCGCCCAACAGCGCCAGCGCGCGCTCAGTCGGATTGGGAAACTTGTCTCGCGTCCAGGCCTCAGGACCAGTACCGCGCGTGCTGAGCAGCAACACAGGGTCTTCGCCCGTGACACCGCGCGCCCATTCCGGCAGCTTGTTGGCATCCTCATCCGGATTGAGAACAACCAGCCAGCGAGGTCTACTGGCGCCGCCTTTGCCCGGCAGCCAGCGCCAGTAGACTTCGATCCCGTCTTCGGTGCTCTCCCTCTCCGCTCTTGGCTCACTACCCGGCACAGGCGCATAGAACGCAGGAGCAGTCGCAGGCCACGCCGCGAACGAATACTTTCTCAAGCGCTCAAGCAAATCCTGCCGCCACACCTCGAACTTTCCTGCTGCCGGGAGCGCTGGCTTCGCAAGCGTGACAAACACCTCATCAATCTTCGTATTGATCGAATCCTTTGGAAAGTCAGTGTCTTCAGGAAAGACGCGCAGCAGCTTGCGCTCAACCGGGAGTGAACCATCAGCGTTCAGGCCTGCGTCAGCGTCAGTGACGCGCCGCGCATCGCCCTTAAAATGACGATTGAAGAATTCGTAGACGGCGCGGCGAATATCAGTGCGATAGCCGTGCCCGCCGACGCTGATGACGGCATCAACTGCATCGCTCGCGCCGAAGAGCGAGTACAACCTTTCAAGGCGCGCAATAATGCGCTCGTTGTTCGGCATTGGAAAATAGGTGTCATTGTTGGAGTTGACGAAGAGCAACGGACGCGGGCTGATAAGTGCCCCGATGGTCGTCCAGTTCCACCGCGCGCGGTTGTAAAGGAAAAAGCAGTCGCAATGGCGGCTGATGCCGTCTTCAGCGCAGTAGAAAGTCAGATCGCCCATCCCGCTCACGGGTGCGGCAATCTTCACGCGTTCATCCGCAGCCCCGATCCAGAACGCACCGATGCCACCCCCGGAGATGCCCGTCGCGCCTATGCGTTGCGCGTCCACTTCAGCGCGTGTCTCCAGATAGTCAAGCGCGCGGATCGCGTTCCAGGTTTCGACGCCCGCCGGAGTATAGCCGGCTGAATGCCACCACCAGCGCCGCTCCGCGAGCAGACCGCGATGTAGCCCGGCTATCTCGCTCAACTCCAGCGTGTCTATCACGAGAGCGACGTAGCCATGCGTCGCGAACCAGATGCCTTGTTGCAGGCAATCGGGCGCGGCTTTATTGCCGTCGCGGCGATGCGCGTTGTAATGGCCGACCTGATATAGGATCGCGGGATAGCGCTCATTCGCGGGGCGCGGGAGATAAAGGTTGGCCGTGACGTAGAGGCCGGGCAGACTCTGGAAATGCAGCTTCTCGATTGTGTATCCGGCGTTTTCGATCTTTCCCGTAATCGTCGCCCTGAGCGGCGTTCGGGCCGGCAGGGGTTTGAGGCCGAGCATATCGAGGTAGTCTTCGCGCAGCGCAGGACGAAGCCTTTCAAAATCGGCGGCGGTCTTCACGCCCGGCAAGAACTCCCGTTCGAGGTCTGTGCCACGGGCCGCGATATAGTCGCGAATGCTGCGGTCGCCGGGTTCGTCCTCGGCTGGACCGAGCGGCCATGGCGCCGCTTCAAGCGGACAGAACGCGACGGCCGCCACCGCGGCGCTATGTAGAATCATCTCTCGTCTGGTCAGAAGCATGTGGTGAACCTCAGGCTTTACGCGCGCCGGCGTTCGCCAGCGGCCGCTCGACGTTGCGGAAGAGTATCTTCTCGCGGTCTTCGGCTGTCAGAACGGCGTTTCTCACCCGCGCAATCACCGCCGCCGGATCGTTGATCGTGAAGTCTGACCCGTAGAGCACTCGATCAGCGCCAATGTCCTTAATGGCTTTTTCGAGAATTCCAACGCGTTCAATCCCCGAACCGGAAAGCTCGATGAGGGCGTTCTTGCGTCTGGCGACAATGTCTATTCGCGCCAAGACACAGGTCGAACCATTCTTCTTGAGTTCTTCCGCCCCCGCGTCGCGCTGCTGGGGAAAAATGTTCAACACTCGAGTGCACCACTTCGTGTGCCAATCTCGCCTTCGGCGCGAATGCCGCTTCGGGTTGAAAAGAGTTGTACAATTCCTCCGGACCTTCGTGAGAGTTGCCCGGCAGATATTTCCCGGAGAATAGAATGGTCAACTTCTTCGTCCTTTTGAGTCTTGCTGGAACACTACTGATGCCATCGGGCATCCGTCAGGCTTCGAGCAATCAAACTCATGCTGGAGGCTCTATGATCTGGGAGTTTGACAACCTGGAGCGCATTGGGGGGCACAAGGCGACTGTGCTTGGAAACCCCGTTGTGATTGAGACCGAGAAGGGGCGAGCCGTCGCCTTCGACGGTACAGATGACGCTATTATTCTCGATGCCAACCCGCTTGCCGGAGCCAGGCAATTCACGGTGGAAGTCATCTTCCGTCCTGACGCCGGCGGACCTCCCGAGCAGAGATTTCTGCACATGCAAGAAACCGATGACCGGCGGGTGCTGATCGAAACACGGCTGACGCGGGACTCCCGCTGGTTTCTCGACACCTTCATCAAATCGGATGAGTCGGAAAAGACACTCTATTCTGAACGCTTTCCTCATCCGATTGGCGTCTGGTATCTCGCAGCTCTCGTCTATCAGGACAACCAGATGCGGCACTATATCAACGGCGCGCCGGAGCTGAGCGGGTCGGTTGACTACCTTCCGGTCCAGGGCGGACGGACCTCCATCGGCTGTCGCTTGAACCGGGTCTTCTGGTTCAAAGGGGCCATCAAGCGAGTTCGGGTTACCCATCGCGCCTTGTCTCCCCGGGAATTCATGACACTCTAAGCAGATGAGCGACAAAGGGCTGATAGTGACGACTTCAGCTACTGACACCCGTTACTTGCTGCCTACCAGGGAGCGCCACCAGTGTCCGAATGCTACTGCTCCAGCCTCGGTTGCTCGAGCGCACGCACCGGCACGTTGTTCTTCTTCGCGTATTCCTGGAGCACCGCCGCCAGGCTCTTCATCCACTGCTCCAGCTCGATGCTCTCCTCCGGCGCGCTCAGGTAACTCAAGTCCGCGCGACGATCCGCGGTGTGATCCTTCGTGTCGTCCAGCACGTGATGGAACTTCCGGCCATTGACCTCCCGACCTTTGGGGAAGCGGCTCTTTTCCCAGATGGTCTTCAGGGAGCGAAACGTCTTGTGCCGCTCCTCGACGATCTGGCGAGCCTGATTGTAGGCCGCGACAAGCTGGCCGACGGCCTCCTGGGGCGCGTTCTTTTCCGCCTGCTCGCGCGCCGCCCTCAACCTGTCTTCAATCTCCTTCATCCCCAGAATCATCCGGTTGTGATGGCCGGTCAGCTCGGCGAGCGAAAGGAAGACTTCGAGGTTGTAGCGATTGCGCTCCGCTTTCGCCAGATTCTGATAAAGGCGGTGGAGGAGGACATTATTCTCCGCCGCTAAGCGGCCCGCGTCCTCGGCCAGTTTGCCGTAGCGCCCCGTCGCATAAACCGGCGTGAAACTTAGGCCTGGCAACGATGGCAAGCCCGGCTGCGGCAGCGTGAGATCAAAGCGCGTTGTCCCGATCCCTTTCCCGTCAGAGTTTCCATAGCCGGAGCCTCTTGCGCGGGAGACGACGCGATCCCATGAGCGTTCGTAGAAGCGAGCCTGCATCTGAAGCCCGCGGTAGACCTCAACCATATCCGCTAGTCGCGAGCCGTAGTAGACGTTGATAAACTCGGCGACGGTCTGTTCAACCGGAGGAATGCCCGGAGTCCAGCCGTACTCGGCCACGGTTGCCCAACCCAGCCAGAAAGTCTCGCTGTGCAGGCCCGAGTCATCCCACGCCGCGCCGTAGACCCCGATTGGCTTTCCCCGCCAGACTCTGCTTGAAGAGATGGTCTGAAACGTCGAACTGAGCCGGCCTTCCGACGGACCCAGATCGCCGCCCAATGTTTCGTAGCCCGGCAGGTGATTCGGGAAGAGCAATTCCGCGCCCTGCATTGATGTATAGATCAGTTGGCGAATGCCAAGCTCATTCTCTGCCTTGAGGTATTCCTCTTCGCCCATGACACCGTCAATGATGTCCGGCGGAAGCAGTCGCACATGTTCGGGCAGCACCGGGTACTCGACCCAGGCCAGCATCTTTCTTTGGCGAGTGGCGAGAAAGTCGCGCGCCCGGCGTGCGAATTCGATCCACTTCAGGCTCTGGCGCTCTGCAGTATACGGCTGTGGACACTTTTCGCCGATCCCCGCATAGTAGATTTCATCTGTGGAGACGAAGAAGTAATCAACGCCTCTGGTCGCCTTGATGACATCGTCGTACATTTGGAAGATGAGCTTATAGCTCTCTTCATTGCACAAGTCCGCCTGGTAATTGTTGCCGTCGGCGCGCAGGTGAGCGAACTGCGCATGCTTCAATGCGTAAGCAAGGTGCGCAGGAGATTGAATCTGCGGCACCACTTGAATGAAGCGCTCCAGGCCGTAGTTGACGATCTCCTGCAGTTCGGCGGTGGTGAAGGCTCCGGGAGACCCGATGATCGGGGTCGATGGGTACTCAAACTTGTCCTCGAGCTCGAACCCGATCATGTTGATCTTGAACCGGGCCGCCCAATCCAGATAGCGCTTTAGAGTCTCCATCCGATCCTGATGATGTTTCGTGTCCCAGTGCAGAAAGCGCAATTGCAGTTTCGGCCAATCCTGAATGGTAGAAACGGGCAGCAGCAACCGGCCTCGCGGATCGGGCCGGAGCAGTTGCAGCAGTGTCTGAACGCCGTAGAACAGCCCCTGATCAGCGTTGCCAGTGAGCTGGATCAGTCCAGGCGTGATCTTCAGCAAGTAGCCCTGCTTGTCAATCTCCGGGTCATTGCCGGTCTTGACTGTGCCTCTGGCTACTGACAAGTGAACGACGTTCCTTGTCTGGCTGCCGACGGATTTCAGGTCAATTGCATGGAGTTCCTTGAGACCCTCGAGCAGTGAGCGGATGGCGGGATGGTTCCTGGCAAGTGCGCCCGCATCGCAGGTCCATGACTCGCTAAACTCGACCTCGCCATCCTGAAGTTCCACCTGCTGCGGAGTAGGAATGACCGAGTAACCGCGCAGGAACAAATCCGTCGGTTGTTGTGTTGCCTGTGCTGTGACGCCGATGGCCAAACATAAGAGAAAAACGATCGTCATCTTCATGCGCTTCGCTCCGCGAGCTGTTGGGAATTTCGGGTTACTTCTTTTCATCGCAGCTGTTCTCCGGCCCGAGCGAGATTCCCTGGTCTGATCATTACTGACCACAGAAGGGCGGCTCGCCGCAGCGGCACCCTTGATCGCGCCAGAGAACGGGCGTGAGCGGACTGTCGGCGACCTTCCCAATACAGGCATCAAGCAAGTACAACTGACGGTCAACCACGTGTTCGGGTTTGTCGGACGCGAACACGCGTGCGCCATCTTCAAAGTAAATGATCGTCATCACCTTGCGAAGCTGATCGGTGCGGTTGGGTCGCGCAGTGTGAGCCGTCCAGCCATAATGGAAGCTTACCTCTCCCAGCTCGAAAGGTTCCTCGATGACCTCACAGCCCTGGGAGTTGAGAAAGGCCAGCATCTTTTCCGCTCCCTCCTTCGTGATCACGTCAGCGGATTTGTATGCGCAGCGATTAGAGCCTTTCGCGAAGGCCAAGGTTCCCATCTCTCGGCTCGTCTCCTGTAAAGGTATCCAGATGGTCACGACGTTATCCGTCTTCAGCGGAAAGTAGCTCTGATCTTGATGCCACATCGTCGTCCCGCCGCCAGCTTCTTTGTAGAGGGCCTGATCGTGATACAGGCGTACGCCCGCAACACCTAGTAGCTCGGCGGCCATCCGCGCAAACCGTCGCGAGAATGTAAACTCCCTGGCGAACGTGGAACGCAGCCAGAGGTTTTCAACCTGCACGAACGCCTTCTCGTAATCGCTGCGTTCGGCGAGGGGAGGCAGCTTCGTCGTCTCCTCCTCGACGAGGCGGGTGAATTCTGGTTCGTAGTGGCGGATTTCCGCTTCGGTCAGGACGTTTTTCAGATGGATGAATCCGTCGCGCCGGAAGTTAGCAATCTGGTCCTCGCTGAAAAGATAGCAAGAGTTGATGTCAATCACTGTCTGCAAGGTCATGAACTTAGTGGTTTGTCGAATATTGACCTCGAGGGGCCGGGCTTGTCCCTGTTTCACTCTTTACCCAACTTGTTCGTTACGTTAGCAGGTGGCGCCGCAAGCAGCGCAGCGGAGGATGAAAATCCCCGGACTGAAGTTTTGGCCATTCTTGGTGGCAGCGCCGTCCCGAGTCATCAATTGCGCCCCGGGGCACAAGAGGCACTAATCTCCTGACAAAAGCCATCGGCTCACGAATTGTGAACCTGGAAACGTGTGAATTAAGCCTGACACGCACAGGCCGGAACTGGTTTTCTTGGTCTTCTCCCGCAGGTCTCCCCGCTGGATTGAAGTTAGTAATCGCGATTGCCTGTCAGCCTGTCATGGTTTCGACTCCGCACCAGCGACAGATAAAGCGCGCCAGCGTTTCCGTCACGACGAGCGCCGAATCGAGGTCAACCCATTCGTCCGGCGCGTGCGTATTGCCGCCGCGTGGGCCAAACAGCACGGCCGGCGTACTGAAGTGTTGATGGAAGACGTACATGTCGCACGGCCCCCCGATGCCGCGTACGAGAGGCTCTGAGCCGGTGACTTGCCGGAAGGTATCACTCAGTGTGGTCACTAATTCCGATTGGCCCTCGAGCGCTGAGCCGGGGAGCCAGCGAATCGGAAAACTCACCTCCGGTCTGATCGGGAAGAGCTTGGGACACGCGGCCACGCAGTCTTCCATCCAACGGAAGAACTCCCTTTCGATCGACTCTTGCTGCTCGTCCGGCATGGCTTGCCAGTAAAGCTCAATCTTGCAGCTTGAAGGGATCGTGATCGGTTCCTGTGTCCCCCAGCCGCCACAGGAAATCTTTGTCACCCATACCGGCACCGGGTCGGCGCTATCTGAATAGAAAGGATGGATTGTTGTCAGTGTGCGGCGCTGCTCGGCGAATTCTTCGATCTTGCCGAGCAGGTAGCGAAGCTGTTCGGTGACCTTCACAGACGGCGCGCCATCCGAGAGGATCCCGTCGCTACTGCCACGAAGCGTAATGTGCGCTGTGCGTCCGCCGGTTTGGGCAGGGCAGACCATATGCTGGCTCGGCTCGCAGAGGATGGCAGCGTCGGCGTTGTGGCCGCGCAGTCGAGCCGCCAACGTGCCGTTGACGCCGCCGAATTCCTCATCAACGATTGTTTCGATCAGCAGGTCTCCGCGCAGCCGCACCTTGGCTTCTTTGAGAATCTCCACGGCGAGCAGGAAAGCGGCAACCCCACCTTTCATATCATTCGAGCCCAGCCCATAGAGGCGGTTGCCCTCAACCACGGCGCTAAAGGGGGCTCTGCTCCACGGCTCCGAACCGCGCGGAACCGTATCAATGTGGCCGGAGAGAAGCAGTGATCGGCCGCCGCCGCTACCCGGCCAAACTGCCGCGACATTGGGACGGTTGGTGTAGTCCCGCCCAAGCCTGAATTCGGGATGGTCACCTATTCCTTCGACGTCGAGCAGGCGATAGCTCTCGGTCCTGAGGTCGAGCAGATTCAATCGATCAAAGACATAACGCTGGCATTCCCCTTCGGCACCGAGGGGTGGAGTATTTTCAGAAGGAATCTGGACAAGCTCTGTTATCGTTTGGATGAGACGCTCACGCCGCGCAAGTGTCAGCTCAGTCAATCGCTGATCAACGCGCTCCATGTCGCTTGCCATATCAAGATCAGACATAATTTCCTTTTGAGATCTCTAGTTAGTTGATGTCGGAATGGAAGAAATTATATGGATCAAGTAAGAAATGTCAACATGCACAATGAATTACGAATAGTTTCTCTGGCACCTTTCTGATTGACAAGCGAATCAGGAATGAGTTAGATTCCGGCAGACATCAACTAATCAAAAAGAAATAGCGAGCTTTGCTGGGATAAGTATTAGGCGACATGCGGTGAACGGTATGTCAACCACCGTCAAGAAAATTGATATCCACAAGGCTGGGAGAGCCACGCGTCAGGTCCTGAGAGACCTCAATGAAGTTCTGGTGCTCAACGTGGTGCGCGAACGCCAGCCCATTTCCCGAATAGACATTGCCGAGTGGACGGGGTTGGAAGGGAGCACCATCTCGAAGATTGTCGCACGACTGATTGAGAGCGACTTCGTCTATCAGGATGGTGTGGCTGCCGCCTCATCCAACGGCGGGCGCAAGAAGCGTTATCTCCATCTCAATCCGGATAAGGCTTACGCGATCGGTGTCGACATAGGATTGCGGCAGAGTCTAGTCGCGCTCAGTGATTTCAACGGGCGGATTCTGCGCTCGGTTCCGGTGAAAAATCATGCTGATCCAAAGCGGACCCTTGAAGCAGTAGCTGGGAGCATCAAAAAAATCATACAGGCCACTCCGGCGAAAGGGCGGGTTGAAGGGATCGGCGTCAGCCTGATCGGGCTGATTGATCCGACGGAGGGTAGGGTCCTGGCAGGCGAAAGTCTCGGGTGGGGCGATGATGTGCCGGTGGGCGCAATGCTTAGGCAGACGCTAAACCTGGAGTTGCCGATCTACTTCGAGAACGGATCCCGGCTGGCCGCGCTGGCGGAACTGTGGTTCGGCCAGCACTCCTCACCTCCTCCGCGGGATCTGGTCTTTCTTGACATCGGAGAAGGGATCGGCGCCGGTATTGTCATCCGCGGCCGGTTGTATCACGGCTCGTTACACGGCGCGGGTGAGTTCGGCCACATCTCAATCGACCCGGAAGGCCCAGCCTGCACTTGCGGCGGGCGTGGTTGTCTTGAAGTCCTGGCCTCTGATCAGGCAACGATTGAGCGCTATCGCGAAATGCGGAGCGCTAACGGCAAATCGGTTGAGGACGACGAACCAGTGACGATCAAGGAGGTAGTGACGCGCGGGTTACGGGGGGAGCCTGAGGCTATCTCTGCCCTTCGGCAAACCGCCACTCATCTGGGACGTGGCTTGATCCCGGTGATCTACTCGATCAATCCCGGAGTCATTGTCCTGGGAGGCGTCATTGCCGAAGCCTGGGAGATCATTTACCCGGAGGTGCGTCGCGTACTGGCTTCGCAAGTGACGCGATATTATTCAAGTCACGTCTCGATCATTCCTTCTACCCTGGCAGACAAACCGAGTCTGGTTGGAGCGATCGCGCTGGTTCTGGCCCGTGCCTTCTCCGCACCTGGGCTCGGCTGACCGAAAGCGTATTAGTGAAATAGAAGATACAAGTCTTGCAGGGCCTTGCTGGGCCTTGCCGGGAGAGATTTAAGACGATCAAGCTACGAGCGGAGGTTTGTAGACCCCGCCGGGGTTTCCTGCAACTCGCCGCGTTTGAAGAACACCTCGATATCCTAAGGAGATGAGTCATGACGGGAACCAGCACGCGCTTTTGCCTGGTCTGTGGATTGTTGCTCTCACTTCTGGCGGGAGCAGGGTATGCACAGACCGGATCGGGGACTGTGACGGGTACGGCGCGCGATTCGCAAGACGCGGTCATCAAGAATGCCAGCGTCACACTGACCAACACCGCCACCAACATCACGCGCAAATCGGTCACGAACGATGAGGGCGTCTACCACTTCGTTTCAGTCCCGCTGGGGGCATACGCGCTGACAATCGAAGCGACCGGGTTCAAGAAATGGGAACGCAGGCTGGAGCTTCAGGTAGGTCAAAACGCTGTTTTAGAAGCGGAGATGGTAGTCGGCTCGTCGCAGGAGACCATCACCGTGACGGACACTTCTCCCCTGATGCAGACCGAAAGCGCCGAAGTGTCCGATGTCAAAGACTATCAGCGCATCCGACAATTGCCGCTGAATGGTCGCAATATCAGTACCTTGTTCGATCTGACTCCTGGCATCGAAGGCGGAGCCAATGCGCGGGTCAACGGGCTGAAGGTCGGGTCGTTGGAAATCACGCTGGATGGCGTTTCTCTGGTAGACCGTTTTGGCGGCGGCATCTCGCGCGTACAGCCGGGACTGGATATCGTCCAGGAATTCCGCGTTGAGACGGTCGGCTCTGACGCGCGTTATTCGCGCCCGGCCAC
This sequence comes from Acidobacteriota bacterium, assembly GCA_040007555.1. Classification (GTDB taxonomy): domain Bacteria; phylum Acidobacteriota; class Blastocatellia; order RBC074; family RBC074; genus JANNRD01. The sequence continues at coordinate 13,738 of JBDTUW010000010.1, forward strand.
CGTTATTCTGGCCACCCGCAGCGGCACGAACGAATTTCACGGCACCGCTTTTGAAACTCACCGTAACAATGCCGCCGGACTGCTGGCGCGACGGCGGGAGAATCCTCTCTCATTCAAACCGCCTAAGCTGATCCGCAACGAGTTCGGCATTTCAGCCGGGGGCCCGATCTGGTTGCCAAAAACGGTCTTCGGGCCCGTTGGCTACGACGGACGGAACAAGAGTTTCTGGTTTGCGGCCTATGAAGGATTGCGCACGCGAGAGAGCGCTCTGCCCTTGGGTGGATATGGGGCAGTCCCGACCGCTGCGATGTGGAATGGCGACCTGAGTAACCTCGTGGATGCGAACGGGCAAAAGACGATCATCTATGACCCGTTGACGAGCATTGGCCCCAACGGTGTGCGCCAACCCTTCGCCGGGAACAAAATCCCGGAGAACCGAATTTCGGCATTCGCCAAGGTGCTGAGGTCGCTCACGGCGACTCCGACCAATAACAACAACCCTTATCTGGCGGACAATATTGAGAAGTTCTATGCCGTCAAGAACGATACCGACAACGTCACGGTGAGAGGCGATCACAGCTTTTCGCAGAAGGATGCGCTTTCGGTAAGATGGACGCGCTCGACCCGCAAAGCCGCCACCGAAGGCGGCGTCTTCGGGAACCCGATCAATACTGAGGCCGGGCTGGGCACTTCGCGTAACGATGCCAAGATCAACAACGTTTCGATCACGGAAACACACACTTTTTCTCCGACCCTGCTCAACGAGCTGCTGGTCGGTGTCCATCGTTCTTACAAGAGCTCGGGAACGCTGGCCGATTTTGAGGACTGGCCGAGTCGGCTGGGATTGCCCAACCCGTTCGGTGCATTGGGCTGGCCTTCGCTCTACGACGATTTCTTCGGCTGGGACTCGGACAACCGTAAGGATGAAGCACTGACGGGCGGCCTGATCGAAGACAATGTCACCTGGAACAAAGGCGCGCACACCATCCAGTTCGGAGGCAAATACCGTCGCGAATGGAACAACGTGCGGGAATTGCAGCAGGCCCAGGGGTCGCACGATATCGACGGCAGCTGGACGGCGCTCTATGACCCGAACGACGATGCCGCGACACCGTTTACAGGGAGCGGCTTTGCCTCGCTGCTACTCGGGCTTCCCTCGTTTCTGTCCAACCAGTACAACCGGGGCTTCTTCTACTTCCGCCAGTCGGAAAAGGGGATTTATTTTACCGACCGGTGGAAAGCCACGTCGCGGTTGACGCTGACGCTCGGCTTGCGGTGGGACAATTGGTCACCGTACCGGGAAAAATTCAATCGCCTGGTGACCGCCGACATAGATACCATCGCCACCAGATTTCAAGTGGTCACGCCCGGCAACAATCGTATCCAGGATCTGCCGGGGATCCCTGCGTCCGTGATTGGCTCCTGGTCAGCGCGTGGGCTGACATATGCGACAGCAAACGACATCAACTATCCTCAGAGTCTTTACCGGCCGGACAACAATAATTTCGGGCCTCGCCTCGGCGCCGCCTTCAAGCTCAACAACAAGACGGTTCTCCGCGCCAGCTACGGCGAGTATTTCTGGACGATGCCGTTGTCGCAACTGCTACAGGCAGCGCGCACCAATCCGCCGCTCAACCTGCGCTTCGTTAACAATGCTTATGAAAGAAACAGCACCTTCAATTACCCTTTGATTGCGAGACCCGTCGCGACGGATTTTGCCGGTGCCGTCTCGGTCAACACGCAGGGCATCGTCCCGATTGGTTCCGGAGCGCAATCAATCATGGTGTGGGATGGACGGAATTGGAAAGACGGACGCTCCCAGTCGTGGCACGTCAGTATGGAGCGCGAACTGCCTTTTGAGACCTCCCTGCGGGTTAGCTACATCGGCGAACACGGCCGTGATCTTGAACAGCGATTCGCGCTCAACAACAGGGAGGCGGAATACAACTATGTGTTGCGCACGAGGCTGGCGCCACCCTCGAATCGTGACCTACTGCGACCGAACCCCAACTGGAACGCGGGCATTGCGGCCAACCGCACGGGCTATTCCAACACGCATTCCGGGCAAATCGAATTGGAACGACGATTCTCCAAAGGCGTGGCCTTCCAGTGGTTTTATGTCTTCACCAGTTCGCTGACGACCACTGACTCGGGGGGCTTTGATGCCGGCAACAGCGCCATTAATTCAGGCGCCGGCGGTGGTCAGGTGCCGGAAAACGTTCAGTTGTTTGGCGCCCCCAATCTTAGCTATGACGAGCGGCTGCGACTGGTCTATTTCAGATCCACCAATATCCCGCAGCACCGCATCCGCTACAACGCGATTTTTGATCTGCCTTTTGGACGTGGGAAGAGGATGGGAGGCAATGCCCCAGGCTTCGTCAACCACGTGATTGGCGGCTGGCAGGTGGCGGCCATCGGAGACTGGAAGAGCGGCAACCGGTTAAGCAGTCCCCTCTATCAATTCGGCGATCTTCGGCTGAGCGAGGATCAACGCGTCGAGATGACGATCTTCGGGCTGAAGCAGCGGCTCTGGTTCAAAGGAGATTTCGATCCCTCCCTGGCGACAGGGGTGACGGGCGGGAATCTGACCGCGCTTATACCGCTGGATCGCGGTCAGCGGGTCGCCCGTCCTCTCGGCCCGAACTTCAACGGCCAAATCCCGCTGACGCTGGCCAACGGCACCGTGCGCAACGTGCCGATTGCCGAGTTATATAACTATAGCCCGCGTGCCAACATCATCGGGCCCGGCGCATGGAACGCGGATGTCGCCCTGTTCAAGAACGTCAAGTTCCGGGAACAGGGGAATGTTCGCTTCACCGCAGATTTCTTCAACATCTTCAATCACCCGAACGATGTCAATCCGAACTTAACCACGGGCCTCCAGAATCTGGGTGTTCAGGCCAACGGTCCGCGCACCATTCAACTATCGCTGCGAGTCGACTGGTAGCGCTCAGGTCCGAAAAGGAATTGCCGTCCTCTGATAGCGCATCGGCTTACAGAGGACGGCTTTCTTTATGTGAAGGCATCCCTGCGAAAGATTAGCTCTCAGGTCCTGGTGCTTGTTTTGAGTTTCAGCCCGTTGGCGTGTTTTGGTGCGCCCCGACCCCAGCTGCCACCGCGAGAGGGCGAGAGCCTGTTGGAACAGGGGATTACGCTTCTCACTCAGAAGCAATTCACCGAAGCTGTCGCTGTCTTCAACCGTTTCAAGCAAATCAATCCACAGGATGCTCGTCCCTACTTCTACTCCGGAATGGCGCTCGCCGAAGCCGGGCGTTTTACCGCCGCCGCGCTGGAGTTGGACGAAGCCGTGCGTCTGGATCCGCGGCCGTTGGAATATCTGGTCGTCCAGGCCAATGTCCTCGTGCGGTTGAAACAGAGAACTCACGCGGAGGATGTGCTGGCGGTCCTGGAGCAGCAGGGCACGGTGAAGCTGAAAGCCTCATGGTTGTGGACCCTGAGTGACGCTTACTACCGGTTAGAGCGCTTCGACGATGCCCTGCGCATTCTCGATCTGCTGGCGGATGGCGACGCCCATGACGCGCGTCTGGATTTGAATCGTGGCCAGGTCTACGCCATGCGGAGCCAATTCGATCAGGCCGAGGGAGCATTTCGGAAGAGCATTGCGAAACATCCTGACAACCCGCTCGCTCATTTCGAGTTGGGCAAGCTGTTTTATCTGCGCGGCGACCTGCCGGGGGCCAAAAAAGAGCTGCTCGAGGCCGTCCGGCTTGAGCAGACCGATCCGCAGTACTTTCAGAAACTCGGCGCCGTCTGTCTGGCTTTGCAAGAGATTGATGAGGCGCTTGTCTACCTCGAGCGCGCTGCCGCTTTAGCTCCCAGTTCAGCACCGGTTTACTACTCACTGGGGCAGGCCTGGCAACGAAAAGGTGAGCGGGAAAAGGCCGCTGACTTCGGGATGAAGTTTCAGGAATTGAAGCGAGGAGAGGAGCAAAGGGAAGAAGTGGACAGACTGCTGGCGCGCGGTGAACGCATGCTCGATGAAGGAAAGGATGCCGATGCCCGCGCGCTTTTCACTCAAGTGCTTCAGGCGGACCCCAACGACTGGTCCGCTCACGGTTATCTGGCGGAGATGCTCATTGACGCAAGAGACTGGCAAAAAGCCTTGCCCCACCTGACAAAGATGGAAGCATTGGATGCGGATTCTGTGGTGGGAGCGTGGCTGATGGCGAGATACTGGCACGAGCAACAGCAGTTCGACAAAGCACGGGTCTACGCCGAGAAAGTCCGGCTCGTCAGGCCGGGCCACGCGGGGGCTCGCCATCTGCTGGGCAACATCTACCTTAGACTGAATCAACCGGAAAACGCCCTGGCGGAGTTTGAAGCTGCCGTCAGACTGGCCCCGGAAAGGGCCGATTTCCGCGCGGACTTGCGTCGGCTTGAAGAGCAGAAGCGTCAAAACCAGTAGTCAGGTGTCTGGTTCAGATCGTAACGAGACTCCTGACTGGGCATACATTTCGTGACCGACCAGGGCTTATGCAAAAC
>JBDTUW010000011.1:0-18161 GCA_040007555.1 Acidobacteriota bacterium
CTAAGTCTTCCGTTTTGCAACGACAGAGCGATGGTGTATACTCCCCTCTTTGTGTCAAGTGAGCGTTTTAGCGCTCAGGCACTACTCGGGGCAACAGTCACGACACTATCCTTTGAGACGTCGGAACTTTCAGCCCATAAATGGAGCAGCATCATGGCAACTGTTAAGCGATATCAGATTCTCTGTCCTAAATGTCAGCATAATTTCCCGGTCTTTGCGGCCCTCTATCACACTGTCGACGTCGATGTGTGGGTCAAGGAACGTGGCGAAGCGCACGATTGCAAGGCTTTCGCTGACGGCCTCGCAAAGGCCCGTGAGCCGAGACTCCTCAACCCAATCAAGGCCTCGAAAAAGGGGAAATAGGGCTCCTGACCGGAGCTCTTAAAGGGAAATAAATGCCGACCAGGATCACCATCAATAACAATGGCTCGTTGAGGATCGAGGGTGAGTTCGAGATCGTCGACCAGAGCGGTCAGCCCTTCGATGTCGCCGGCCGGACCGTTATCGGTCTTTGCCGCTGCGGTCAAAGCAATAATAAGCCATTCTGCGACGGCTCTCACGCACGCTGCGGATTTGATTCGCAGATCGTCGCCTTCGCACTCCCGCCACCAAAGCCAAAACCGTAGCCGGGGTCTTTCGTCAGGCCAAACGAAGATAGTCGATCGCGTGGCCTATCTGTCCCTGCCACGAACCCTCGAAGTTGCGTATCAAGATGTCGGCCGGACAAATGCCCTCTCCGAGGCGTTCCACCACAACATCAAGATACTTCGCCTCGTCTTTGCCCTGCGCCGCAAGGCCAGCTCGCGAGAGCCCCACCAAATCTCGCGCCAGATCCAGTACTCGCACTCCACAAGTGTTTGCCGATAATCCCTTTACTGCCACCTCTCGTTGAAGCTCCAGGTACTCGGCGCCATTCAAACCGGGTACTAGAGCGATCGCCTCGCCAAGCGATGCCGGATCATATAAAAGCCCCTTCCAAAAGGCCTGAACCGCCAGACTGTCCAGAACTCCGCCGCCATCTGCGCTGCGCATTTCGATCCATCGCTTGAGTCTCGCTTCGGTAAACACCGTCGTTAGATGATCGACAAAATCGCCAAACAATGGCGTGGCGTCTACCGGATTGTCCAGGAATTCTTTAAAGGTGGTCCCCGTCATATTGCGGTAGGCGTCATTGCGCCGGATAAAGAACATCGGAGTCGACAAGATGTCATCAAGCCATTCATCCAACGAGAATTGCCTCGATAATACCGCTCGTGAGATACCGCACCGGTCGCCATCGGTCTCCAGCCAGACGAGACTACGTTCGCTTTTGACTCCGGAGGGCCGTCCCTCTCGGAAAGGAGAGTTCGCAAATATCGCAGTCGCGATTGGTGCCAGCCGGTTGCCGGCAACGAACTTCTTCCCCAGGTCCTCCAGTGAATCAAAGTCCAGGTTCACCTGAATCGACGCTGTCCGCGTCATCATGTCGAGACCTCGAAGGTCTTTCCCTTCCAAATACGGCCGCATGATGGAGTAACGCGGCTTCTCCACCCATCTCATATCCCCAAGCGAACGCAGCGGGTCAAAACCAATACCCAGAAAGATTATCCCCAGGGCGCGGCTCTGTTCCCTGAGCCAATCGATATAGTTCGTCACCTTCGCTTCGGTGACTGAGAGCGACTCTTCAGGGGATCCCGAAAACTCCACCTGACCACCCGGCTCCACGGTTAGAGAGCCGGCCGGGGCGCTCGCACCAACGAGGACACCGGCATCGATGATGGGATCATCCGAGTACTCAGCGAGAAGTGCTTCGATCGCTGCAATTCCAATCCGGCGCATGCCATCGAGCTCAAAACCAATCAGTTCGAGTTCGAGCCCTGTCCTCCACTCAGAACGCGGCTTCGCTCCGCCCAGTACGTGGTCGAACATCCTCGCACGGTCGGCGCTCGTGATTCGGTCTTCAGTTAGAACTGACATGGTGAGGTCTTCGCTCGGTGGCGCCTTCAACAGGCTGCGAAAAACGAGATCCGCGTTTTGTCTCTATACCGCGAACCACAAGTTGCAGCTGAATCTTCCGCCGGAATCAAACCAGGATCGCACGACTCTGAAACCTGCGTCATCCGCGAGGTTAGCAAGCTGCCCGAGGTTATATTTGTAGGAGTTTTCCGTATGGATTGTCTCGCCCTGTGCGAACTGGATTCGAAGCTCCAAACCGAGGATTGCTACTTCCTGGTCGACTCGACTTTCGAGGTGCATCTCGACGCGCCCAGGCTCCGGCTTGAAGCGCGCCCGGTGCATAAACAGTCTTGGATCGAATGTCCCGCCGAGCTCGCGGTTGATCCGCTGCAATACGTTGAGATTGAATGCAGCCGTTACTCCAAGGCTGTCATCATAGGCGGCCTCGAGGACATCGGAAGACTTGCTAAGATCAGCTCCGAGCAGCAGGCCGTCGCCCGGTCGCAGGGCAGATCGGAGTCTGCGCAGGAGAAGGCCGGCGTCGGCCGGGTCATAGTTCCCGATATTCGAGCCAAGAAAGAGCGTCAAAACCGTGTCTTCCAAAGACCGCTCCGTGAGAGCAAGGCTCTGCGTATAGTCCCCGGCGATCGCGGTAATTCGTAGCCCCGGAAACTCGCTCAAAAGCGCCGCCGAACTCTCGGCAAGCATGGTGCTGGAGATGTCTATCGGCTGGTAGTGGAGAGAGCCCTGGCCTTTCAGCAATTCGCGAATCAGAAAACGGCTCTTGACCGCGCTGCCACTTCCAAGCTCAACAAGACTGATGCCGCCATTAAGCTGTTTGATAATCTCCGTGCTGTTTTGCTCGAGTATTTCGGACTCGGCTCGAGTGAGGTAGTACTCGGGCAGGAGGCAAATTGCTTCAAAGAGGTGCGAGCCCAATGCGTCGTAGAAGTATTTGGGCACCAGCCGTTTCGGCGTCGCCGTCAGACCGGCGCGGACATCGTCTGCGAACTCGTTCTCGCTTCGAGGCGCTACCCGATCGTGAATGACCAGGCGCGCAGAACCGGCACTATCGGAAGGCATCGTTGTCGTCCTTTCTTCGTCCACACGGCACGAAGCGTTACGTTGCTTCGCGGTTTGCGCGTCCTGTATGCTCTTTTTAGCGGGGCGAGCATGCCAGATCCGCGACCATATTCAAAACCCGAGAGACATCAAAGACGGTGAGACAAACCTCATGACAGAGCAGCGGGGAGAAATGATTGCGGCGATGAACGCTTCTCGCGAGGCGACCCTCGATCTCTTTGCCTGGGTTCGGGAGGAGTCGACAACCCGTCGCACTCCGAATCCCGGCTTTCGCCCGATCCTCTGGCACCTGGCGCATATCGGAGCCTTTGAGGAATGGTGGCTGCTTATCCGGCTCTGTAATGAAGAACCAATCATTCCCCGCTATCAGGTGCTTTTCGACCCAATCCGAACGCCGCGCGAGGAATCTGAGAATCTTCCCGCGAGGCCGGAAATCGAGAGCTACCTCTCGAAGATCCGCGATGGCGTCAAACGTAACTATCTGGAACCTTCAGGCACTTGCCCGTCACCGCCGGCAGGGCTCGACGTGGAATATGTCCTTGGCCTTGTGCTCGAGCACGAGTATCAACATCAGGAGACCCTCGCCTATTTGCTTCAGATGCTCCCGCCCGAAAGTAAGCGCCGGCCAGTCCGACAGCCTCCTCCCGTAGTCGAAACCGTAGCACGAATACAAAACTCTATGGTGCTGATCGAAGGAGGGGAGTTCGTTCTCGGAGCGACTGGGGAGCGTTTTAGTTACGACAACGAACACCCGGAACACGTTGTTGATGTGGCAGCGTTTAGTATGGCCCGCTACCCAGTGACCAACGGTGAATTCCTCGAGTTCATCAATGCGGAGGGCTACGGAGAGCGAGGGTATTGGTCAGAGGTCGGATGGGCCTGGAAGCAAGAGAACCGGATCAATAGCCCACTCTATTGGAATCATGGAGCGGCATGGCAGTCGTCGGAGATGTTCGAGACCTACAGGATTCGGCCTGACTACCCAGTCACGGGTGTGAGCTGGTACGAGGCCGAAGCCTTTGCGCGGTTCGCAGGGAAGCGTCTACCCACAGAGGCGGAATGGGAAAAGGCAGCGTCGTTCGACAGAAAGACCGGGAGCAAGCTGCTGTTTCCGTGGGGAAGCGAACCGCCAGGCATCAGGCACTGCAATTTCGGGGGCCGCTTTCTGGGAACCACTCCGGTGGGCGTCTTTCCCGGCGGGGCGAGCCCGTCCGGCTGTCTCGACATGGCGGGCAACGTTTGGGAATGGACTGCGACGACCTTCGATGGATACCCCGGATTCAAAGCTTATCCTTATTCTGAGTATTCCGAGTTGTGGTTTGATGGGGATCATCGTGTTCTCAAGGGAGGCTCGTGGATGACGATGGCACCGCTGCTGCGGACATCTTTTAGAAACTTCTTTCGCCCCGGATTTCGCTTCGCCTTCGCGGGATTCAGACTAGCCAGTTAGGCGATTTTGGATTTTAGATTTTGGAGTTTGGATTGAGGGGATCAGGGAGCACTGGGTCAGTGTCCCTGACCCCTGAGCCCTGACCCCCGAGCCCTGACCCCCGAGCCCTGACCCCTGAGCCCTGACCCCCGAGCCCTAACCCCTGCCCCCTCACCCTTGATCCCTGCCCTCAATCCAAATTCCAAATTCCAAAATCGGTTCTGACTTCATCAATCCAAATTCCAAAATCTAAAACCCAAAATCGATTTGACAGCGCGCCAGGAAACGCTACCATGGCTAGTTATTTGCTCGCACCCGAGAGTGCGACGCTGAAATCAACGGACAGTTTTCTTTTCGAATATGAGCCCTTTTCCCTTCTTGCTCCAGTCAGTGCCCGATGCTGATAGATTGCGGCGTTCAATTGATCCCATCCTGAGACATGGACGCGACAACATCAGCTATCTGTACTCGCTCGACACCTTCGATTGGACGATCATTACCCTGTACTTCACCATTCTCGGACTGCTGGCGATTCTGGGCGCCTATCGCATCCGCATGGTCTATCAGTTCTGGCGATACCGTGACATCAAGCCTTCACCGAAGCGTCATTTCGCTGAGCATGAACTGCCGCGAATCACGGTTCAATTACCACTCTTCAATGAGCTTTACGTGGTCGAGCGACTCCTCGAAACGGTCGTTGCGCTGAATTACCCGAGTGACCGGCTCGACATACAGGTGCTTGATGATTCGACTGACGAGACTGTCGGGATTGCAGCCGCGGCGGTTGAGCGCTATCAGGCAGCGGGTTTTGATATTCACTACATTCACCGCCCGGACCGCACCGGGTTCAAGGCCGGTGCGCTGGAGAACGGTCTTCGCACTGCAAAGGGTGAGCTGATCGCCGTCTTTGACGCTGATTTTACGCCCCGTCCCGATTGTCTGCGAAGGATGGTCGACTACTTCAGCGACGAGCGGATTGGCATGACCCAGATGCGCTGGAGCCATATCAACGCCGGGTATTCTCTGCTGACGCGAATCCAGGAGATTCTCCTCGACGGGCATTTTGTCGTGGAGCAGACGGCTCGCAACCGGACCGGAGCATTTTTCAACTTCAACGGTACTGCCGGAATGTGGCGGCGTCAGGCGATCGAGTGGAGTGGCGGCTGGCAGCACGATACGTTAACCGAAGACACCGATCTGAGTTTCCGCGCGCAGCTCATGGGTTGGCGCTTTGTGTATCTGCTCGACGATGACGTACCGGCCGAATTGCCAGTCGAGATGAACGCTTTCAAGGCGCAGCAGAGACGATGGGCGAAGGGCCTGGTGCAGGTCGGGCTCAAGCTCATGCCGCGCGTCTGGCATCATCCGGATCTGACGTGGCAGCAGAAGATCGAATTGTCGTTCCGGCTCTTCGGGAACTGCGCCGCCCCTCTCATGATCCTGCTGAGTGTTCTGCACATTCCCGTGTTGATCGTCCGCTTCAATCAGGGTTTGTTCCACATGCTGCTGCTCGATGTGCCGCTCATGTTGTTTGCAACATTCTCGGTTGTCAGCTTTTACGGCACGACCATCCTTTACCGTTTCCCGAATGAGAAGCGACGCCTGTGGATGATTCCACTTGTCATGGGAATGGGAGTCGGCCTTGTGTTCTCGAACACGCGCGCCGTTGTCGAGGCACTGCTCGGCATCAAGTCCAGCTTTGTCCGGACACCGAAATACAGGGTCGAGAATGCACAGGACAACTGGCTGCAGCAGGCGCGGCTCTATGGCCGAAAACATGGCCTGCTCCCTCTCATCGAGCTGACGTTCGCGCTCTATTTCGTTGCCGCCATAGCCTATGCCCTGCGGAGCCACATCTACGCGACGATTCCCTTCCTAAGCATCTTTCTGCTTGGCTACGGTTATATGGCAGCGATGTCGCTATTACAGGGTCGAGCCCGGAGACTCATTCAAGTTTTTCGTCGTAACTGAGCGTGAGGTGTCAATGAGAGTCAGAGCATTCTTCCTGATCATTTCGCTGGTGATCGCGATCTCGCCGGTACCTGGCAGAACGACCGCCGAGCCGGCGCTGGCGAACCAGCCGGTGAGCGAGTACAAATCGCGGCGTTTGAAATTGATGGAGCAGGTCAAGGAAGGCGTGATCGTTCTCGGTGGAGCTCACGAGGCGGATTTTGGCGAAGTGGGTCGCTTTCGTCAGAACAATCACTTCCAGTATTTGACTGGGGTACAGACGCCGGGTTCGTATCTGATACTCGCGCCGAAAGGCATCAAGGAGCTTGACGGACTTCGAGAGTTTCTTTTTATTCCCCCACGCAATCCTGGAACTGAACGATGGACGGGGCCTCAGATGGGCCCTGGTGGCGAAGCCGAGGCCGCATTTGGTGTCGAGCGCGTTCTGCCGACAACAGACTTCAAGAAGACTCTGGAGCGTCTGCTGGTCACGGAGAAAATCGTCTATACGGTGACGCCCAGGGCGCAGGATACGACTCGCACACGGGAGCTCATGCTCGTTGAGCAGTTGCGCAATCTGGTCAGCGCGGTTAACACGACCAATGCCGCGTCGAGCGGCGGCGCTGCTGAAGTGCGTAACATAGCCACGTTCATCAACCGACAACGACAAACGAAATCCCAGCCCGAAATAGCGATGCTGCAAAAGGCGATCGACGCTACGGGAGTGGCTCAGGCCGGTGTCGCGCGCCTGCTTCGACCGGGTGCCTTCGAGTACGAACTCGAAGGCGAGATCCTCGGCACTTTTACTCGCCTCGGAGCCGAACGAGCGAGCTTCCCTTCGATCGTCGGTTCAGGCATCTACTCGACGGTCCTGCATTACAACGAGAATCGGAAGCGCGTTGAGAGTGACGAGTTGGTGGTCGTCGATATCGGCGCTGAGTATAGCTACTACGCTGCCGATATCACGCGCACGTACCCATCATCGGGAAAATTCTCACCGAGGCAGCGAGAGATCTATGATCTTGTGTTGCTGGCGCAGAGGCGTTGCGAAGAGTCGGTCGAGGTTCGCAAGACGGCATTGGGCCAACTGACGCTGATTGCGCGGGAGGTCTTCAAGGCCAGTCCTCTTCGCGCGAAAGATGCGCAGGGAGTCGAGCACACGATGGACTACTTCTTTATCCATTCCACCAGTCACTGGTTGGGAATGGATGTACACGATGTCGGGGAAATGCGTCCGTTGCAGCCAGGCGATGTCTTTACGATTGAACCGGGGTTATATATTCCAGCGGAGAAGCTTGGAGTTCGGATCGAGGACGATTACCTGATTGCCCCTACCGGTCTGCGCAAGCTTTCAGCTGGCATTCCGAGCGGTCCGGGCGAAGTGGAAGCGCTTATGAAGAAGAGCGCGTCGCGGTCTTAAGGACGTCAATCCGGGGCTAGAGACAGCGTGCTATACTCGCGTTCGGCGATCAGCATGGGCTGAAGGGCCACTTTTCGGAGCTGGTTTCACGGGGCTAGACGATGTTCTGTCCGAACTGTGGAGCGCATCAGACAGGGGAGCGAAGATTCTGCACGTCGTGTGGGCAGAATCTCCTGTTGGTTTCGCAGGCGTTGGGCGGACACTTCGCAGGTCCAAATGTTGCTTCACCAGCACAGTCACATCTTGAGATTAGCCGACAGCAGGACCTGGCCAAGGGTGTCAAGCTGACGATCATCGGCGGTGCGTTTCTCGCGATTCAGTTCTTTAGCTTTATTTTCTCGTTGCCATTCCGGAACAGCAATTCACCGTTTGGCTTTCTCAGCTTTGTCGCGCTGGTTCTGATGGCGATTGGCGTTTCCAAACTCGTCAATTCCCGCCCGGTCGTCGCACGCAACCCGATGTATTACCAGGCAGCACCGCTTCCGACGCTCCGGTCCGCGCCGCCACAGGGAGTAGGCCTTGACGTTTCATTACATCCGGATGCGCCGGCAACGGGTGAATTGATAGACATCCGCCAGCCTGGACCAAGTGTCACTGAAGAGGATACGCAGCATCTTACCGGGTATGCGCCTCCGCAAAACCATGCCTGATCCGCGGTGACTGAGCAAGGAGTCGATGGAGATGTTCTGTCCCAATTGCGGAACGCAAATCAATGAAGCGCTGAAGTTCTGTAAGCGCTGTGGCGCGAACTTGCTTGGTGTTCGCGAAGCAATGACGCGAACCGGCGGCGAGACGTTTGACTGGGGCAAGACCTGGGTTGCAAATATGATGCTTTCGGAAGATGAGCGCGAGCGTCGCAAAGGCATCACTCCTGAAGAGAAGCGGTATAACGAAATCAAGGCCGGGATCATCACCGCCGTGGCGGGTTTGGGGGCGATGATCTTCTTCAGACTGTTCATGCCCGCCATTGCCGCCAGTGAGCCTCCGCCTGACGCCGCGATCCTGCTCCGGCTGTGGGTCATAGGCGTGGTTCCTTTCCTGATCGGTCTGAGCATTATCTTCAACGGAGTTTTCCTGGGCAAGCGGGTGCTACAGGCAAGAGAACGCCAAAAGTCTGAATCGGGCGCAACATCAGACCTCGGAGGGCGAACGCAAGTGGCAGCGCTTCCCGATCCGTCGGTGATAGCCGCGCCCGACTTCAGTGTGGTAGAGCCGACGACGCGACGCATTCCCGAGCCGGCTGACGCGCAGGGAGCTAGAGGCCCCGATAGAGATCCCAACTGAAAGAGGAGACAACCAGATGTTCTGCAACCGTTGCGGAAGCGCCAATCCAGACGAGGTCCGCTTCTGCGTCAATTGCGGCGCACCCGTCGGCTCACCAAAGTCCCAACAGACGCATCCCCAGGCACCTGAATATACCCTTCCCAGTTTTTCTCAAGGCAGCCCTGCCCAGCCGCCTTATCCACAGCAGGGATATCAGGGTTATCAGAGTGGACAACCGGGGCCGCCAACGGGCCAGCAGGGTAGCGCCAGCGGGCGGGCAATCGCCTCAATGATTCTGAGTCTGGTTTCAATCGTCACCTGTGGCCCGTTTCTCAGCGTTCCTGGTCTGATTCTGGGCAAACTTGAACTCGATGCGATTCGCGCCGGACTGGCGCCCGTGGCTGGTGAGGGATTCGCCAAAGTAGGCTACTACGCCGGGATCGCAATCACGCTACTTTCGTGTCTCGCAGGTCTGGTCTACATGGCCGTCATGTTTCTCGCGATTAGAGGATCGGGGACGTGAGTTACGCCCCTCGCATAGGTCGCATCGACTCAGATCGGCTGACGTATTCGTGTCTGGCTCTGGGAGCAAGTGCGATTTTGGTGACCGCGCGTTTGCTTGAGCCGTCACCAAGTGGTGTAGGCACACATCAGCAGTTGGGCCTTCCGCCCTGCGTTTTTCTCAAGCTGACGGGTTTACCGTGTCCGAGTTGCGGATTGACGACGAGCTTCGCGCACGCCGCGCGGTTTGAGTTTGGCGCCGCGCTCTCGACTCAGCCCTTTGGCTTCCTTCTCTTCGTGGCGATCTGCCTGTCGATCCCGCTTGCCGGATATCTGATTTACCGCCGGATTCCCATTAGCCGCTGGATGTACGGGCGCTGGTCCAACCCGGCGCTCTTTGTTTTTGTCGCGCTTTATATGTTCGGCTGGTTCTATAAGCTATGGATCTGAATCCAATGAGCACTTCGGCAATTGGCATCGATGCACGAATCCAATAGAATCGCGGCGATCATCCTTCACATCGAAGAGATCCAATGAAGAGAGCGCTCATCAGATGGTTTGTCGTCACGGTCATCTTTTTCCCTGTCATTCTCCTGTTTGTGAGACCCATGGCCAAAGCTCAGAACGATACATTGAAGTCGCGTGCGGAACTTAGCGGTTACGAAGAGACGACGCGTTACGAAGAGGTGATGCGCTTCATCGATGAACTGCAGAGGCGCAGCGCCAACATTCGCGTGGAGTCATTTGGGCAATCGGAGGAAGGGCGGCAACTGCCGCTCATGATTCTGTCGCAGCCGGCCATCACTCAACCGCGTCAAGCAAAGGCTTCTGGCAAGCCAGTCGTGTTTGTCATGGCCAATATTCATGCGGGCGAAGTCGAGGGCAAGGAGGCGATGCTTCATTTCGCGCGACGGGTCCTGCTGGGCGATCTCAAACCGCTCCTTCGCCAGATCGTGATACTGATCGCTCCAATCTACAATGCTGATGGCAATGAGCTGATCAGCCTCAATAACCGAACGGCTCAGAATGGGCCCATTGCCGGTGTCGGCACCCGCGAGAATGCTAAGGGACTCGACCTCAATCGTGATTACATGAAGCTCGAATCGGCAGAAGCGAATGCGCTGATCCGGCTGTTCAATCGCTGGGACCCGCATCTGACCGTCGATCTGCATACGACAAACGGCTCCTATCACGGATATCACCTGACCTATTCGCCGACTCTCAATCCCAATGCCGACGCAAGATTGATTGCCTTTGAGCGCGCGAGGATGCTGCCTGCAATCTCCCGGGCGATGCTTCATACGCACAAGTTTCGCACTTATTTTTACGGCAACTTTGCGACACAGGCCGCACTCGGGCGAGAGTTGAACCATTTCGGCGCAGAGAAGCCGGGTGAGAAGAAGGTCTGGCGAACATTCGATCACCGCCCGCGCTTCGGCAACAACTATGTGGGTCTTCGCAACCGGCTGACGATTCTGTCGGAAGCTTACAGCTATCTCGATTTTCGCGGACGGATCGAAGTCTCGGAGGCTTTCGTTGAGGAGATCTGCAAATACACGGCGAGCCATGCCGCGGAGGTGCTGTCGCTGATTGATCGCGTCGATGCAGATTCGTTACGAGCAAAGACTGCGACGGCTGGAGTCGACTTCGAGTTGAAGACTCTGCCCACGGCGGTGCCAATACTTGTCGGTGAAGTGAAGAGGCAGAAGAACCC
Source organism: Acidobacteriota bacterium (assembly GCA_040007555.1). Classification (GTDB taxonomy): domain Bacteria; phylum Acidobacteriota; class Blastocatellia; order RBC074; family RBC074; genus JANNRD01. The sequence goes on from JBDTUW010000011.1 coordinate 11,296, forward strand.
TCGCTCAGGAAAGGAAATGTCGGTGATGGTCGAGGATCGGGTAAAGACGGTACGGATGCCCGATTACGGCCTGTTCGCTGCCTCTCGCAGCGTCCCGATGCCTCGCGCATACATCTTCAGGAATGATCCGCGCCTACGTGGCGTGATCGAAAAGCTCCGCGCGCATGGGTTGCCACTCGAGGAATTGACCGAAGGAGCGTCACTTGAAGTCGAGACATTTCTCATCGATAAGATTTCGAAGGAGCCACGCGCGTTTCAGGGTCACCAGGGAGTGCGTATGACTGGAACAAGAAAGCTGGAGAGCACCAACTTCCCGTCGGGATCACTGCTGGTGCGGACGTCTCATCCGCTCTCGGCATTGGCCTTCTACCTTCTCGAGCCCGAGAGCGACGATGGCCTCGTGTATTGGAACTTCTTCGACGCGTTTCTCGAGAAGGGTGCAAGCTTTCCAGTCTACCGTGTCATGGACGAAGTTAAGGCGCCAAGCCGAGTGTGCGTCGGTTCCAACTGAAAAAGACAGGCGCTCTTTTCTGATCGCACTTTCAACTGGCGATTGGAGCAGCGCAAGAAGTTTGGCCGCGACAGCGTTTCCCGCGACAAGGTCCGTGTTGAGCTCCAATTCGTCCTGCCGTCCCCACCCGGTAAAACCCGTCGTGCGAACTTACTCACAATTGCCTTCTGACGCAGGCGGCGCGACTCTCGAGCTAACCGAGCTTTGAGTGGTCTCCGACCGGCTCTTTGACCCCAAAATGACGTCCACCAGGACTCGCGATGGTCGAAGAGATCGAAGCAACCAGCCTTTTCTTTCTTCATTTTCTTTGCGCATTTGCGTTGAAAACTGTTCAAAAGGCTAAGTTACAAAAGGGCGGGCACTGGTTGAAGACTGCATCGCTGAGATACGAGTCCGTAGCCGCGTCATTTTAGCTGAACACACCGCGCGAGATGATCCATTGCAAGAGCCCGCACCCGAAGATGATGAAGACAGGGTTGAGTCGCGCGCGCATCATGAGCAGGAACGCGAGAGTCGCCACACCGTAACTGATTGGTGTGCTCAAGCCGGAAACAGCAAGACGGACACCCGCTGCGGCCAGCATGCCCACCACCGCGGGCGCCACGCCACCAAGAAACGATTGAACCTGCGTATTCGCGCGAAAGCGGTTAAGAGACGTACCCGCAATGGTCGTCATGATGAAGGAGGGAAGGAAAGCAGAAATCGTCGCGGCCAACGCACCGGCAAGGCCCGCCACTTTATATCCGATAAACGTGGCCGTGATGAGTATCGGGCCGGGAGTCAACTGGCCAAACGCCATACCATCGGCAAACGCCTGATGCGTCAGCCACTGGTGGACATCGACAACGTCTTTCTCGATCTGCGGGATCATCACAAACCCGCCCCCGAAGGTAACCGTACCCACCCGAAGAAAGATCGTCATCAATTGCCAGATGATGACGATCTTTTCGAGGAACGGCCAGACGAAGAGGAGGGCCGCGATCGGCAATGCGAAGGAGAAGAGACGCCTTTGCCGGTCGGGTTCAGGAGCAATCTCCTCAGGTTCGGCTTCAGCTGATTCGACCTGACGGTGACGCTCCTTGCGAAGCTTCTGACGAACTCGATGTCGCGCTCGAAGCTTAAACGACTGGATAAAGACGCCGATCAAGCCAGCCAGGAGCACGACCTCGGCCACAGTCATTTCGGTGAAAATCAGCAGGAAGGCGACGCCAACACCAAGCTCGAGGTGCCACTGTCGGCGCATCGCGGTCTTTCCCAGACGCACCGTCATTGCGGCGATTAACCCAACGACGGCCGCATTGAAACCCTGGAACACTCGTTGCGCATCGGGAAACTGAGCGAGATGATCGTGAGCAATCGTCAACGCGATCATCATCAGAAATGAGGGGAGGATAAAGCTCGTGACTGAGATCACGGCTCCGCGCAGGCCGGCAAGTTTGAGACCGATGTAAGTGACCGCATTCGCCGCATTGGCGCCGGGAAGGCTCTGTGCCAATGAAACGGCGTCAAGGAACTCGCTCTCTGAAAGCCAGCGTTGTTCCCGAACTGCGACGCGGCGAATCTGGGCGATGACGGCGATCCCACCACCGAAACCGATAGTGCCGAGTCGGAGAAAAGTACGGCTGAGCTGGCCCGGAGCGACCCGATGTGGCTGTGGCGCCATTTGGGTCGTCGCCAATTTGCGCAGCCAGGAGACCGCGCTCCTCAGATTCGCCTTCCATCCTTTCGACTCGCTCACCGCGCCCACCAAACCTCCTCACGCCAGAGCGCGCCAGCAGGAACTTGATGTTACAATTCAATGTCCATCATTGGTCCACTAGTGTCGACTACTCAGTTTTTCTTTAGAACCTCTGCATCTCAGAGAGACTAGCCTAATGACATCAGAGAGAATTGCCATTATCGGGGGAACGGGTGATCAGGGTAAAGGGCTCGCATCGAGATGGGCCCTGGCTGGTCGCGAAATCATCATTGGCTCGAGGGATGCGTCACGCGCGGAAGCCGCAGCCACTGAGATTAGCGAGCGGCTGGCGGTAGATGGACGCGTCCGTGGTACCGGAAATAGCGCGGCGGCGGGAGATGCCAGCATCATCGTCCTGACGGTGCCATTCGCTGCCCAGGTCGCGACCATTAAGGAATTTCGCGATCACCTGAAGGCTGGTTCGCTCGTGGTTGATATGACCGTTCCACTGGAGGCGGCGATAGGCGGGCGCCCAAGTCGAATCCTCGGTGTCTGGGCGGGCTCGGCGGCTGAACAGTGTGCGGAACTCCTGCCAAACGGCTCCGAGGTCGTCTCCGGATTTCACAATGTAGCCGCTGGTCTGCTTGCCGATCTCGAGCACGATGTCGACTGCGATGTGCTCGTTTGCGGCGACTCCAAGGCGGCAAAAGAACGGTTGCGGCCATTGGTTGAGGCCATCAGAGGGTGCCGCTACGTCGACGCCGGCCCACTGGCGAATTCACGCACGGTGGAAGCGCTGACCGCGCTGCTGATTGGGATCAATATCCGGTACAAGACTCACAGCGGACTCCGCATTACTGGGCTCTAGGTTTTTGGATTTTTTTATCATGACATCCAGGAGTCTTTCGGGGTATCATTGTCAAACCCATCAGACCGGTGGAGTTGGGCCCTGGAGCCAGCGCAGCTACCCGAAATCTTCACGCCCCTGCAGTGGCTGTTGGCCTAATCCAGATAACAGGTTACAATTGGTTCCTTGAAAGAGAGCTTTAAGTTTTGCTGGAGGCGAGTCTGAATTTTTCACAAGACTCGAGATTTTTCACAAGACTCGAGAGGTTGATCTTTCAAGAATCGTCGCTATTCTTTGACCGTCGTTTTCTTTGGCAACTATATTACTGGCTCGTAATTACTGGCTCGTAACCGAAGAAACTTTGCCTGGCTGAAGTCTGCCCCGATAGCCCTTTAGAGCGATGACAGCAGCGGTTGTGGTTTAGAGGTTTCGGTCTTAATTGAATTCGGATTGTGATGAAGAACAAAAGAAACATACCGTTCCCCGTGCATAAGGGTCAGGAGTTTTCAACCATGGAGCACACCGCAATGAATACCTCTTCGAAGTCCGTCAGTTTGAAGTTAAGACTGGCACTCGGGTTGAGCCTGCTCGCCTGCATGGTGGCGGGAGCGGCTTCCCTATCGATAGTTTCAACGCGGGCCGCCGCAAAGGGTTCAACGCGCGCTGCTGCAAAGGATGGCACGGTTCCCAAGACTACACTTGGGAGTCAGACATCAACGGTCATTCCGCGCAACCGACAAACTGTTAAGAGCGCTTACAATCTGGCCACCCTGGCTTCGCATTCATTTGCTGGCTCGCTTCCGCAGGGTCGTCTTCTTCGTGTCCAGCCTTCCGGAGTGGCACCTGGAGGCACACTGACCCTCCCGGTGGATTTCTTCGCCCAGGGAGACGAGCACTCAGTGCAATTCAGTCTGCGTTTCGACGCGGGTCTCTTCAAACTGCAGAATGTCGAAGCTGGCGCCGACGCTCAAGGCGCACGGCTCAACCTCGATTATTCGCGATCGTCTGAAGGACTTCTGGGTGTCTCCATCGAGTTGCCAGATGGCGCCTCGTTTGATGCTGGCAATAATCGCATTTTGAGCTTGAGTTTCTCCGTGAACGATGGTCGAGCGCATCGCACGACGTCAGTTGAGTTTGCAGACGAGCCGATCTTGCGCGGTACAGCTGATGTTGAGACTCGCGGCCTGCTCACCAGTTACACCGCAGGCATCGTTCTTGTCGCTGCTGCGATCGAAGGAGATGTGGCACCGCGACCGAATGGTAGCGACGATGGCGCGCTGACCGTTGGCGACTGGATTCAGTCGGGCCGGTTTGTTGCGGCACTTGATCAGGCAGCAAACGGCAGTGAGTTCCAGCGGGCTGATTGCGCTCCTCGTGGCACATCGGGTGACGGCAAGATCACTCTGGCCGACTGGGTACAGGCCGGCCGCTTCTCTGAGGGTCTGGACCCGGCGCAAGCTGCCGCAGGGCCAACCGCTCCCACTTCGCTGGCCGAAGCTGGCGCCATCGAAGCCGGCAGCCTAACGGCCGGGACCGAAGATGAGGCACAGTTTCGTGTCGTACGTGCAGGTGATGCGACTTTCACTCGTGGTCAGGACAACAGCCAGATCATTGAACTCGATGCGCAAGGCGACGAGAACGCGGTAGCGTTTTCGCTCAACTACAACCCAGCTCATATGACCTTTGTCCGTGCCGTACTTGGAACCGGCGTGCCCCAGGTGGCGAATCCGGTCCTGAACGTCAATACGGCGGACATCGGATTGGGGCGAGTAGGAGTTGCACTCGCGCTGCGAGCGGGTTCGAACTTCGGCGTCGGGAGCAGGCAATTGCTTGTACTGACGTTCACTGTTCCGCTCGGCGGAAACCAGAATTCCACGATCGTCAGCTTCGGCGACATTCCGGTTGGGCGTGGCGTGGCCAACACGAACGCCGATGCGGTGACGGCGACCTTCAACCAGGGAGCGATCAACTTCACTCCGACGGTCAACGCGATTCCGACTCTGACCACTATCAGTCCCAACTTTGTCATCGTCGGCGGTCCGACCTTTACGCTAATCGTCAACGGAACGGATTTTGTGGACGGCGCATCGGTGCGTGTCGACGGATTCGAGCGAGCCACTCGCTTTGTCAGCAGCACTGAGTTACAGGCCTTCATTCCGGCATCCGATATCGACGAGACAGGCGTCTTCAACATTACCGTTGCCAACCCGCCGCCTGGTGGCGGTGTTTCCCAGGCGCTTCAGCTTTCAGTCAACAATCCGATCCCAACGGTCTTTGGCGCGACGCCTGCAGTCATTGGCGTCAATAGCGGAAGCCAGTCGATAACCGTCACCGGCAGCAACTTTGTACCGGGCGCGATCGTCAAGTGGAATGGCCAGAATCGGCAGACGTCGTTTAACGACAGCGGCCAACTGACTGCCAGCCTCCTGGCTGCAGATGTCAGTGCGGTGGGCACTCAGACGGTAACCGTTCAAAATCCGGGTCCCGGTGGGGGACTTTCGAACGAAGTTAGCGTGTCGGTGATTGTGGCAAGTGCGATTCCACGCATCAGCGCTCTTGATCCAGCGACGTGGCCGACGCTTGGAGGAGCATTCCAACTGAGGGTGATCGGTACAAGCTTTGCGCCAAACGCCGTCGTGCGCTGGGCAGGAGATCCTCGACCGACGACTTTTGTCAGCAACACCGAATTGCTCGCTCAAATCTCGGCCAGTGACGTAGCCACGGAGCAAACCGTACTCGTCAGCGTGGTAAATCCGCCACCCGGCGGGGGCAACTCGAACAATTTCCCGTTTGTCGTGCAAGGTGAGCCGAACGACTTGCCTGTCCTCAACTCGATCAGTCCGGATACAGTCACTTCAGGTGGGCCCGATTTCACCCTCACTCTCAACGGAAGTTTTTTCATTGCTTCATCCGTCGTTCAGGTGAATGGGCAGAATCGTCCGACGACCTTTGTGTCATCGACTCAACTGCAGGCAACGATTTTTGCGGCCGACATTTCAGCAGGAGGAGTTGCGCAGATCAGAGTCTTTACGCCTCTGCCTGGCGGCGGCAACTCTCAGACGCTCTCTCTGACCATCGGTCAGGGAGCGCCAACGATCGTGTTCCTGAGTCCCAATTCAGCACTCGTTGGAGGACCCGGCTTCACGCTCAATATCATTGGCAACAGCTTCACCTCAAATTCGGTAGTGCGGTGGAACGGGTCTCCAAGGACAACGACCTTCATCAACGGAACTGAGCTTCATGCAGAGATTCTCGCATCAGACATTGCGGCCGTGGGCACGGCTCTGGTGAGCGTCCTGAGTCCGCCACCTGGTGGAGGCGCATCGAACTCGGTGACCTTCAGCATCGTGGTGTCTGACAATCCGTTACCAAGAATCAATTCGATCAGTCCGACACAGACAACTGCGGGCAGCCCTGCGTTTACATTGACGGTGAATGGAACCGGTTACTTTACAGGTTCGCTTGTTCGCTGGAATGGGAGCCCGCGGCAAACGACATTCATCAGCGCAACGCAATTGACCGCCTTGATCACGGCCGCTGATGTCCAGGCTGTCGGCACCAGCGCAGTAACGGTGTTTAACTCGGCGCCAGGTGGTGGCGTTTCGAACTCAGTGAGTTTTGCTGTCACCTCGGTATCGGGTCTTCCGCCGGTAATCACGAATATCACACCAACGACCGTCAGCGCGGGCGGGCAGGGCTTTACCCTTGCTGTTGAAGGCGCGAACTTCACCCCGACATCGGTGGTCCAGTTCAATAGTGACACGCGGCCGACGACGTTTATATCGGCCAACCAGTTGATTGCTCTGATTTCGGCAGACGACCTGACGTTT
>JBDTUW010000012.1:0-17389 GCA_040007555.1 Acidobacteriota bacterium
CCGCCGCTTTTCTTCGCTGCACCTTGGTGCAGCGTTTGCGCTGCGGAGCAGCGCCCTGCACCACTTCGTGGTGCCACGCCCCGAACGGGGCAGCTATATAACAGCCCAAGGGCATCGCCCTGGGTAAACCCCACAAATAAGAACTACTAGCCCAGCGGGGCGTTGTTCCGTTACATTCAATCGATTCGGGCTCTGCAAAGGCTCGCGATCTTCGGACAACCGACAACCGGCAACTGACAACTGCTCGCCTTGTCCGAGCTTCCTGACGTTGGTATACTCGCTGGCACGCACTGAAAATCAGACGAAATACACGCATCTTATTTGCAGGTCACTTCCCAGGGATTGGTTCTCTAGCGCCAGCATCACGGGCCGGACTTGGACTCTTGCGGCCGCTCGGGTGAGACTGACGCGAGGATTAGAATAATGGAGGCAAGCTGATGAACGGTTTCGATGACACGCACGACAAACCGGATTCGAGTGTTTCGCGCCGGAGATTCTTGAAGGGGACCGGGCTCGTGCTCTCCGTGCCGCTGATCTCCGGCGGTGTGCGCGCAGTGACGATCCAGGGCGCGCAGGTCAAGGTGTACGGTCCAGGCAAAGCGCCGATCGTCCTGACCATCAACGGAGCTGCGCGCAATGCCAGCGTCGAACCGCGCACCACTCTCCTCGATGCAATGCGGAATGATCTGAACTTGACCGGTGCCAAGCGGGTATGTGATCGCGCGACCTGTGGAGCGTGCACGGTCATCATGGACGGCAAGCCCGTCTACTCATGTTCGGTTCTGGCGGTCGACGCTCAGGGCACCAGGATCACCACCGTTGAAGGCCTTGAGCAGGATGGCAAGCTGCACCCGGTGCAACAGGCCTTCGTCGATAATGATGCGCAACAGTGCGGGTTCTGCACACCGGGTTTTGTCGTCGCATGTAAGGCCTTCCTCGACAAGAATCCGCGGCCCACGCCGGAACAGGTCGAGCGCGGTCTCGGGGGAAATCTCTGCCGCTGTGGAACCTATATTGGAATTAGAGCGGCTGTTGCGCAGGCCGCCGAGGCGCAGGCGAAAGGAGGCCGACGCAATGGCTGAGTACAAATGGCCCGAAGCCGGCAAACGATCACTCATCGGCAAGCGAATCTCGCGCGTTGACGGTCCCGACAAGGTCTCCGGCAAGGCAAAATATACCTACGACCTCAATCGACCCGAGATGCTCTTTGGCAAGATCGTCAGGTCCCCCTACGCGCACGCAAAGATCGTCAGCATCGATACGAGCGTTGCCGAGAAAATGCCGGGCGTCAAAGTCGTCAAAGTCATTCAGGGACCGGGTACTGAGATTCAATGGGCGGGTGACGAGATTCTGACAATCGTCGCCGTCGATGAGGGAAGCGCGGAAGACGCTGCCCGCGCAGTCAAGATCCAATACGAGCGGCTCCCACATCTCGTCATTGAAAGCGACCTCGCCAAGGTTCCAACGGCCAATCGCACCCCGACCGCCGATAGCATAGCTGGTGATCCAGACAAGGCGTTTGCCGAGGCGGAGGTGACGATTGAGGGGACTTATGGGAATGCAGTGATCACCCACTGCTGTCTCGAAACGCATGGCCAGATCGTCGAATGGACAGATGCGAATAATGTCCTCATCCATCCATCGACCCAGGGTGTCTCGGTCGTCGGTGGGCAGCTCGCGCGAGCCCTCAAGATACCAGCCGGCAATGTCGCCCTGAAGATGGATCATATCGGGGGCGGTTTTGGCAGCAAGTTCAATATCGATCGATGGGGTGTCGAATGCGCCGAGGTCTCGAAGCTGGCTGGAGGCAAGCCGGTGAAGATGATGCTCGAACGCGACGCCGAGCTTACCGTGGCGGGAACCCGTCCCTCGATCTTCTCAAAGGTTAAGGTAGGTGCCAAAAAGGACGGGACAATCACCGCCTGGGAGTCGGAAACGTGGGGCACGGGCGGGCAGGGTGGCTTCGGAGTCCTGCCGATTCCATACGTCGTCAACGTTCCCAATCAGCGGCGCAAGCAAGTGACAATTGCGACCAACACCGGCCCATCGAGGGCGTGGCGCGCGCCGAATCATCCTCAGTTGGCTCTGATTACGATGTCGGCCCTTGAGGACCTTGCTGCAGCGCTCAAGATGGACCCGCTTGACCTCTTCCTCAAGAACATTGCTCTGACGGGAGTCCGCGCCAATGTCTATCGCGACGAACTGCTCAAAGGCAGCGAACTTATTGAGTGGAAGAAGAACTGGCACCCGCGTGGTGAAAGTGGAAAGGGGCCCATCAAACGCGGTCTTGGTCTCTCGATACATACGTGGGGTGGAACTCCACACGCCAGTGACTGCGACCTGACGATTCACCCTGATGGCTCGGTCGAGGTGAAAATGGGCACTCAGGATCTCGGCACGGGGACGCGGACCGTCCTGAAGATCGTTGCCGGTGAGACGCTCGGTCTTCCCATTGAGGCTGTCAATGTTTTGATAGGAGACAACCACTATCCCGCCTCTGGTTCATCCGGCGGTTCAACGACGGTGGGCGGGATCAGTTCGTCTACTCGCCGCGCTGCCGTCGATGCGCTCAACCAGTTGCTCGCCAAGGTCGCGCCCGGAATGAACGCTCAGCCGGATCAACTCGAGGCGGTGGGCGAGAAGATTCAGGTGATCGGTGATGCCTCTCGTTCAATAACCTGGAAACAGGCTTGTGCCCAACTTGGAACCCAGCCCATCACCATCCGCGGCAAGAACCCAGGCCAGGGTGCGCTTGCATCCGGTGGTGTGGGTGGTGTGCAGATGGCTGACGTTTCTGTCGATGTCGAAACCGGAGTAGTTAAGATCAACCGCATGGTCGCCGTGCAGGATTGCGGACTGATAATAGATCTCAAGACTGCTGAGAGTCAGGTCTATGGCGCGATGATTATGGGCGTGTGCTATGCCCTCTATGAGGAAAGGATCATGGACCCGCAAACGGGTCGTGTGCTCAATCCGAACATGGAGTTCTACAAGCTGGCAGGCATTGGCGATATAGGCAAGCTGCAGGTTCACATGATGACGGGACCGGGCTATGACGAGCGCGGGGTGATCGGATTGGGAGAGCCCCCGACAATATCCCCGGGGGCGGCCATCTCGAATGCCGTGGCGAATGCCATCGGTGTTCGTGTCGGAACGTTGCCGCTGACGGCCGATAAAGTTCTGGCCGCGCTTGCTTCAAAAGGAGGGTCGAGTGCAAAAGTTTGAGTTCGCGAATCCGACGACAGCAGCGCAGGCGGTGTCGCTTCTTGGAGAAAAATGGGGCGATGTCGAAGTGCTTGCGGGAGGCACTGATCTGCTGAGTCTCATGAAGGACTTTATCGTCACCCCGAAGCGCCTGGTCAATTTGAAGGAGATTGCTACGCTCAAGGGTGTGCGTGCGACCGAAGCTGGTTTGCGGCTGGGCGCTCTGGCAACTTTCGCTGACGTTCTTGACAGCGTTTCGGTACGACGTAGTTATCCGTCAATCTGGAAGGCGGTCGAGGGCGTCACAAGTCCGCAGATACGGGCGATGGGCACAGTGGGTGGCGACCTGTGTCAACGGCCGCGCTGCTGGTATTACAGGGGCGGGCACGGTCTGCTGGGGAAGGACGAAGCCGGAAAGTCCCTGATTATTGAAGGAGACAATCGGTACCACGCCATTCTCGGCAATGACGGTCCTGCCTATTTTGTGAATCCGTCGAGCTTGGCGCCGGCGTTTGTCAGCCTGGGGGCGAAGATCAAGATCCTCGGTCCCAAGGGTGAGCGGATTCTGGGTGCGGATGAATTCTTTGTCACGCCGCGCTCTGATGGGGAGCGCGAATATGCGCTTGCGCCGAATGAAATCGTCACTGAGATTCTCATCCCCGCAGCAGCGGGGACGAGGAATGCAACCTACGAAGTTCGTCAAAAGGAAGCCCTGGACTGGCCTCTGGCGGCGGCTGCGGTCGCGTTAAAAATGGCTGGAACGAAAGTGAGATCGGCCCGGATCACACTTGGTCACGTGGCGCCCGTTCCGTGGCGCGCGCGTGCGGCGGAAGAAGCGCTCGTCGGTAAGGCAATTAATGAAGAGACGGCTGCGCTTGCTGGCGAAGCGGCTGTAGCGGGCGCGAAATCGCTGGGAGGAAACTCGTACAAGGTTCAATTGGCTCGCGTCGCCGTCAAGCGTGCTATTCTAGAGGCTGCTGGCTGACGCGAGAGGGGGATTGATCGCGATGATGACAGAAGAAGAACGATACGACACGAATCGTCCGACTCTCTGCTCTCAGTTGAGTTGGAAGGGAATGTACATCTGGGCCGAGCGTGACCCCACGGTCGGGCCGACGAGCGACGGGATTTTCTGGTGTCAGCATACGCACAACTGTCTGGGGCCGGACGGCAAACTTGCCGAGCCCTCGAGGTGCGACTCGAGCGAAAGAAAGTGCCATGTCCTGGAATAGCGCGGAAGTTCAAAGGAGTACCAAGAATGCGTCGATTACTATTCATGCTGGCGATTTCTATCAGCCTTACCGGGCTGAGCGCGGTTGCCAATGCACAGCAGATCTACGGAGACTACGTCGAGACGCGAAGCGCCGATGTTTACACCGGAGCCTGCTTTTCCAACTCCGAGGTGGGACTGGTGGGTGACCAGGCGATCCTCGCGTGGCGCATCAGCAAGGGAAGCTGGAATGGTGTTCAGCTTGATGGGATGAGCGTCGTGGGCATCGCGAAGGCGTCGGGAACTATCGGCGACCAGTACCACACTGCATATCCGGCCAAGGCCGTGCTGATTATGGATGAGCGCGCGACATCGGAGCAGCGCGTCGCTCTGCGGTCGTTTGCCCAGGCGATGGCCGGCGAGCTTTTTAGCGAGATCGTCAGAGTTGAATCCGCGCCGATAAGCCTCGATATCGAGTACCTCGGCGAACATCCGAATACCGCGGTCGTGGTGGCCGGTGGATTTGCGGGTATTCGCGCACGAATGCTCAACGATAAAGATCATTATTGCGGCAACGAGGACATTCAGTACCGCCCGATGGCGCCGACTGCTCACGCAATGGCGGGAGTCGCGACCCTCGATCAGTTCAACGGTGAAGGCCTCGGTGTTCGCTGGACGCTTTACGGCAAACGAAGCGCCTATATCGGGAACTTCGCGCGCTAGTCAAAGGCCAGGGCAGTCTAAAAACGCAAAGTCGCAAGGAAAGCTGGTTGTCTTCCTGTGCCTTTGCGTTTTTTGCTTTGGCCTGCGGGTCTTCGGCCTTGCAGCAATTTGGCCCGCTCGTTGGCTGCTAAGGAGCAGCTAAAAGGTGCGTGTCCGCTTTTTGAATGCGGTTGATTGTGAGTGAAATGATTCGAATATTACTGATCACTTTGATTTTGTTTCTGGGTCTGCCCCCTCAGGGAGCGCCGAAGGTCGAGCCGGTGGCGGCATTGAGTGAAGCGACGGTCGCAGAGTCTGTCCGCCTCTCTCTCGAGGCAAAAGGCCTGCGAGTGAGCGGTGTGAATGGAAAGCCGATTTGCGAAGTCTGGTTTCGTAAAGACCTTGCGACGGAAACACGCGAGGTTCTGGGTGCGGTATTCCCCCAGATTCCTGAGGGTATTCTTGTCGGTGTGATCCACTTCCCCGAGCCAAACACGGATTTTCGCGGACAGCCTATCAAGGCGGGCTTTTATACACTTCGTTATGCACTGATTCTGGAGGATGGCAACCATCAGGGCGTGTCGTCAACCAAGGACTTCCTGCTGCTCTGCCCCGTTGCGGGAGACAAGGATGCCAATGTGAAGATGGCTACCGAGCAACTTCTCAAGCTCAGCAGGATAGCGGCTGCCAGCGGGCATCCCTCGCCGTGGTCTCTCGTTCCAGTCTCGGACGAGAAGACACTTCCCAAAGTCATCAAGAACGAGCACGACCACATTATCCTCGAGACACGGATCACCACAAAATCAGGCCCACTGGCGATCGGTTTGATCGTTTTTGGTAAAACGGAAGGGTGAGAAGCAGGGGTCACAGGGGTCAGGATCAGGGGTCAGGATCAGGGGTCAGCCGTTCGTAGTACCGCCTCTAGAGTACCGCAACATTCCGCCTAAAGGCGGTACTACGAACGGCTGACCCCTGCCCCCTGACCCCTTTCCTTCTTACAACAAAGCTATATCAAATTGCTCCTGATGCACGGACGGGTCGCTCTTGATGGTGACGAGTCCGCCGAGATAGGACTCGATCTCGGTAAAGACATCGCGCTCAGTCGTGCGCATCGCCTTGGCCACTTCCGGATTCACCCGCAGGATAATCTCGTTGTGACTATCGAGTTCATTCGAAACCCGGCGCGCCTCAGCGAGAATCTCGTAGCATACCGTCTGCGCGCTTTTGACCATACCGCCGCCGCCGCAGTACTGGCAAGGTGTGCAAAGCGTTCTCTCGAGGGACTGTTTGACTCGCTTTCGGGTAATGGCGACAAGGCCAAAATCGTTGAATTGAAGTATCTTCGATGGTGACCGATCGTTGCGCAATTCCTGCTCTAACGCCTGCATGACTCTCATGCGATTTCGGCGCTCTTCCATGTCAATAAAGTCCAGAACGATAATCCCGCCGAGGTCCCGCAGGCGTATCTGTCGGACGATCTCCTTGGAAGCTTCAAGGTTAGTCTTGACGATCGTATCTTCCAGTCGATTGGACTTGCCCACAAATTTTCCGGTGTTGACGTCAATGGCGACAAGCGCCTCCGTCTGATTGATGACAATGTACCCACCAGACTTCAGCCAGACGCGTGGCTTGACCGCCTTATCGATCTCGGGCTGTACGCCATAATCATCGAGGATCGGCGTGTCCTTGGTGTAGAGTTTGACGCGATGAACCAGCTTTGGCGCAAACCGATTGACGAAATCAACGATCCTCTCGTACTCGAACTCGTTGTCGACGCGGATCGCATTGAAATCAGAAGAAAGCTGATCGCGCAGGATGCGCTGGACGAGGTCAAGGTCCCGGTGAACGATTGCCGGCGCCTTGGCGCGCTCGGAACGACGCCGAATGTCGGTCCAGGTCCGGGCCAGATACTGCAGATCGTCCCGTAATTCCTCGAGAGTGCAGCCGTGCGCCGCCGTGCGTACGATGAACCCGCCGGGAATACTCGATTCGGCGCGCAATTGATGGAGCGTTCGGCGGAGTCGCTGCCGCTCCTCGTCAGTGCCGATCTTGCGCGAAACTCCGATATGTTCGACGGTTGGCATGTAAACGACATAGCGACCCGGAAGGGCGATATGAGAGGTTATCCGTGCGCCCTTCTGCCCGATGGGTTCCTTCGCTATCTGAACCAGAATCTCCTGGCCCTCGCGCAAGAGATCTGAGATGACGGGGCGGGAGAATCTCTCGCCGGATCTCTCGCCGGATCTCTCGCCGGATCTCTCGCCGGATCTCTGGTCTGATCTCTGGTCTGATCTCTCGCCGGATCTCTCGCCCGATCTCTCGCCTGATGGTCTCGAGATTGGCGCGACGGAGCCTGCGGCTGCGGCAATGACACCCTCGGCAGCTTCCTCGGCGAGTTCGGCAGCTTCCGCTTCGCCATTTGCCGTGGCGTCTGATACTGCCGGGCGCCGGAAATTGCCACGGCGACGCCCGCGGCCGCCGCGTCGAGTCGCGAATTCCTCGATCTGCGGACGTGCGCGCACTTCGGCGTCTGCGTCTTCCAGTGCTTCGGCCGGTGCCTCCTCCGGAGTGGCTGTGCCGAGGCCCGACTCCCCGCTCGTCTCCCCGCTCGTCTCGGAGGTCTTGAAGAGGTCATCGGTATCTTCGGCGCCATCATCAGTCGTCTCTGTGTCTGTCCCTTCCGCAATGGGCAGGGATATTTCAGTAAACACCTCATCCTCGCCTGAGTCATCACTGACTCTCTCGAAATCTGAAAGGTGAAAGTCACGACGCAGAGATCCGACGTGGACCTCAGGTGTCGGCTCCACGTCAAGAATCGAGGTGCGATACTCCTCGGCATGGATTCGTTCAATGATCCTCTCCTGAAGGATCGCATCCTTGAGCAGCTCGCCTTGATCACCATCTCCGTCTTCGTCGATGATCCGCTCGAGATGTTCGCGCTGAACCAGGAAGATGGGCTGGGGTTCGATGAGGTATGCAGGAGCCTCCACGAGTGGAGGCTCGTTGACGCTGCTCGCTGCTGCGATTGCGGGGGAGTCATCTCCGCGTTTTCGACGTGGGCGACGCCGTCTGCGACCTGGCGTCTCTTCCTCCTGCTCAGCCTCCGCTTCGACCTCGACGACAGGTTCTGGCTCCTTCTCTGGAGCGGCGAGTTGAGGAGTCTCCTCGGGTGCAGCATAACGCAGCCGGCGTTGACGACGCTGGCGCCGCGGATCCTCTGCCGGCGCGCCCGATTCCTTGCGATTTGCCGCTTCAGCCTCAGCTGATTCCCGCAGGTCATCTTCGGATGGCTCGATGACGGGTTCCGCGGAGATCTCTTCGATGTGACTAAGAGCGACGATCTGCAGCTGGTCTTCGTCATCCTCTTCCAGTTCGACCGGTTCGACTGATTCGATCCGTTCTGCAGTGGGCTCACGCTGTGGCCTGGGTCGCTCGGGTGGTCTTTGCGGTCGGGCGACTTCCTTGCGCTCCTCGACAAAGGCACCCTCGAATTCATCGCTATCAAAGAAATCCGAAACATAGAGGAATGAATCACGCTCGAGCCCGATATCGACGAACGCCGATTGCATTCCGGGCAGGACTTTCATGACGCGTCCCTTATAAATGTTCCCGACGATGCCTTGGTTCTCATCGCCGCGCTCGACATAGAATTCTGTGACCAGATCGTCCTCGACGATTGCAATCTTCTTCTCGCGTCCGTTGACGCTGACGATTAGTTCTTTGGACATTTAATGGTTCTCCATAATTGGTATCACTGGAAGAGTGCTGGACAAGTGCAGCTGCGTCTGCTCCTCAGACGGTCGCCGTTTCGATGCATTCGAGCAAGCCGCCCTTTCGGCACATCCTTACCCAGTATTCAATTCACAAATCGACGAAGGCGCACGTTCAGCGCCAGACCAATACCGACAAAGGTCGCCAGGACCGAAGTGCCGCCGTAACTCATCAGCGGCAGGGGAATGCCCATGACCGGAAGCAACCGAACGACCATCCCGACGCTGACGGTGACGTGGTAGAGCAGCAATGCAGCAAATCCAGCCACCAGTAGAAGCCCGGTTCGATCGCGCGCCTGTCGCGCAATCTGCAGCAGTCGTGTGATCATGAGCAAGTAGATGGTTAAAGCAGAGAGACTGCCGACAAAACCAGTCTCTTCACTTGCAACAGCAAAAATGAAATCTGTATGGACCTCAGGAACAAAACCCAACGACCCCTGTGTGCCGCTATGGATTCCTTTGCCGATGATCCCTCCCGAGCCTACCGCGATCTCCGATTGTTCGTTCTGATACCGGTATCGCTTTGAAGCCAGCTCGGGCCAGTAAACTGCCTTAATACGCTCCGCCTTGTAGCCCTTCATCTCCTTTATCCGGGGGACAGCAATGACCCCCACGATAAGCATCGCGGCCAGACCTGCGGCGACCCAGCTCCAGCGCACACCCGACAGGAAGATGAGAGCGGCGAAAATCGATAAAAAGCTCAGCGTGCTGCCCGTGTCATTCTGAAGAAACACCAGCACCACTGGAACGATCCAGATCGCTCCCGCGATCACCAGGGTGCGGAGATCGAGCGGTCGTTTGCGGACCTGTCCCAGAAAATACGTCAGGAGGAGAATCGTAAAGAGTTTGGCGAACTCCGAGGGTTGAAGTCCAAACGACCCAAAATAGAGCCAGGCTTTATTGCCATTCACCACTCGGCCCATCGGACTCAAGACGAGCGCAAGCAGCACCAGACCAAAAGCGTAAAGGATCGGCGCCGCCTGGACAATCGTGCGGTAATCGACAAACGTCACCACAAACGCGATCGTCACGCCAATGCCGATATTGATCAACTGCTTCCGGTAGAGCCCGGGCGTTGGCTGGACGCTTGAGATCTCGATCACTCCGAAGAGCGCGACAGCGAGCGCCAGGCCAAGCAGCACCCAATCGAAATCAGCCAGATATTTGCGGTTAAGCAGCATCCCTATCCAACAGTTGGTTTCTTCGTCCCGGCCTATTTCTTCTCGGCAATTGCATCAGCCTCGGGGGTGGGGAGATTCCGCGTCCTGCGGTAGTAATCCTCGTAGATTCCCTTCGCGCGAGGAACGGAGTATGTCGAGCCGAAACCCACATTTTCGGTGAGCACAACCGTGCAAATTTCCGGCTTGTCTCGCGGGGCGAAACCCATAAACCAGGCATGATCCTTATTCTTACTTCCAACCCGTTCGGTCGAGGCTACCTGTGCGGTCCCAGTCTTGCCGCAAATGTCAAAGCCTTCGACTCTTGCGCCACCCGCGGTGCCGCCGCCGTTGACCGCTGTCCACATTCCTTTCCGGACGATCTCCTCGATCTCTGGCGCCATCGGCACCGTAAACGAGTTTTTTTCCTCAAACACAATCTGTCCGAAGCTGTTACCCTCGCGGTCGATTCCCGGTGCCGTGCGCAACAGGAAGTGTGGCGTCCGCGCGTGACCCGCCATGGAAAGCAAGCCGACGTATCGCAGCAACTGGATCGGTGTCAGCGCATTTTGCCCCTGTCCAAAGGCTGAGGCTGCCATGTCGTAGTCGCCCCAGCGTCCCTGCTTTGATCGCTCCTTGGTGGCGCGGGTCGGAATGATGCCGCGACGCTCGTTTGGAAGATCGATTCCCGTCAATTCGCCAAAATGAAATGCGTGAACCCATTTCTCGAACTTCTCGACCCCCAGCTTGAGTCCAAGGCGGTAGTAGTAACCATCTGCTGATCGCGCAATTGCCGTGATGACGTCCGGTTGACCAAAGTTCGAGATCGATCGCATGAATCGATTGCCTATCTGAATGCCGCCGTCCTGAACTCTCGAATTCGTTGGCGTTATCGTCCCTTCATTGAGCGCAGCGACGGTGGTCATGAGCTTCCAAGTCGAACCCGGTGGAAACTGGCCCTGAATCACGCGGTTGTAGAGTGGCTTATCAGGATCCTCCTGAAGCTCCCGGATCTCGGTCTTTCCTTCAGGAGTCTTGGCCCGTTGCGAGAAGATGTTTGGATCGAATGCCGGGCGGGAGACCATCGCCAGTATTTCGCCGTTATTCGGGTCCATGATCACGATCGCCCCGCGACCACTCGGCATGAGGTCGGCTTCCTGTTCAGCCTTCATCTGCATGTCAAGGTCGATCGTCGTATAAAGGTCGCGACCCGCAACAGGATCGACTCGTTCGATCTCAGATTGGATGCGGCCCTTGCTGTCCACGATGACGCGACGTGCCCCCTCGCGTCCGGTGAGAATCTCGTTGTAAAACTGTTCGATTCCCGCCTTGCCGATGATATCTCCGAGGTTATAGCCGTTTTCCTTGCTGAACTGCCCCTTCTTCAATTGCTCCGGACTCACTTCACCGACGTAGCCCAGCGCGTGAGCCGCCATTTGATTGTTCCGATAGAGGCGCTGGGGCGCCTCCTCTGCGCGCAGTTCGGGATATTCAAACTGGTGCGCCATGATCCAGGCGACATCGGCATCGCTGGCGACTTCCTTGATAACCACCGACTCCCATTTAGCCTCAAATTGCGCGTCCTTCAGTCGCCGCTCCAGCCACGCGCGCTCGATCCCGAGATGTTCGACGAGCAACTCCGTGATCTCATCAAAGCTCTTCACGTCCTTGCGGCTGATGACGATGTTGTAGGCTGCCCGGCTGGTAACGAGTTCTCGACCCTTCCGATCGAAAATTGTGCCTCGTCTGGCAGGTATGGGAAGCACGCGAATCCGGTTCTGGTCCGCCTGTTCAGCGTAGACGCCGGAGTTCATGACCTGTAGATACCAGAGTCGCCCACCCAACACGAGGAAGACTGCGAAGGCGATAAGGCGAATGATTTCCAGCCTCATCCCTGCTTGTCGGAGGTCGTCTACGAGTTCGAGATTCGCTTCCTTCTTGATTGGCTTCATAATCAGCCTTACCAGCGGCGCCTCACGCGCGCTGCCTCCGATCGACGGATCCGGCGCGAAAAGCCGAAACGTCCAGAGAGGAAAAACCGATCGAGGATCGGAAAGAGAAGCAGCGAGACAATGAGGTTCACCGCGAGGCCGAGAAGGATGGCCGCCAGTATATTCCGCGTACCGGAAAGCTGGCTGGGGAGATCGAACTTCAGCATGCGGTAGAAGGCGAGGAGCGTAAACAAGTCTACCAGGCTGGCGAGCGCGACCATGAGCAGTCGTATCAGGAAATGCTCGATGACGATCATCGACGACAATTGATAGACGACGAACGCCGCGAGCACCTTGGCCAGTCCGCTGACTCCTATCGCCGGTCCACCGGAAGATGCGTCGTAAAGAACCCCAGCTGCGGTCGCCGTCAGTAGCGCCGAAGTGGGATCTCTCAGCAGGCTGACATAAACAGTAACCAGCAGCAGCCAGTCAATCGAGGCCAGCCAGGGCTTAAGTTGCTGTGAGAGAGTCGTCTGTGCGAGGACTGCTGCCAAAAGGCAGCAGGCAATCTTCACCAGACGTTTGGTCCCTAGAGGTTCTTTCTCCAACGCCGTACTTCAGGGCGCTTGCGCGATCCGGCATGCACCGGTTCCACTCTCTCTATCGCGCGCCGCACCTCATCGTGGTTCCCTCATTGATCTGCGCCCCTTCGACAATCCTGCCAGCTAACGCCGCCGCTGTCTGGGCGCTTGATCCTGTTTCTCTTTCTCTTTCTTCTTCTCTGCTTCAACTAGTTGGTTGACCTGGTCGCGAGGCTGATTCGCAGGAAGACTCAGAACGCCGACCAGATCGAGTTTATCGAGCGCGACCGCGGGATCCACCTCGATTGATGAAGTCGAAGTAGCAATTTCCCCGTCCGTCCGTCGCACCGTGCCGATCACCAGCCCGCGAGGGTAAATTCCGTCCTGACCCGAGGTCAAAACCAGTTCACCCGAGGGTATCTTTTCCGGTGTCGCCACGAATTTCATCTCACAACGGGACTCGTTCTTGCCCTTGATCACCCCAAGCAGCCTGGATTCGGCGAGCTGCCCGATGATGGCGCCGGCACCGTGCCGCTCGTCCGTCAGGAGCAGCACTCGGGCGGAAATCGGGCCCGCATAGATCACTCGACCCACGAGTCCGTCAGGTGTCACCACTGGTTGATCCTTGGTGACCCCTGCGATAGTTCCCCGATCAATGACAACCGTGCCAAACCATTGACTTGCGTCCCTGGCAATAACCCTTGTCAGGGTCACTGGGTAGCTTTGTGTCGATTGCCATTGTTGCAATGCCTGAATCTGCCGTGCCAATCGAACTTCTTCCTGAGCTGCGATGAGCTTTGCCTGGAGGTCCGCTCGTTCGACGCGCAATTGCTCGCTCTCAAGCCGCGCATCGCGCAGGGTCAGATAGTTGCCAACGCCGTTGCTGACAGTCGAAGATATCTCTGCCGTCGCCCATTGAATCGGAGTCAAGGCCGTCAGCAACCAGACCTGAGCGAAACGCCGACTATCTATATGTTGTGGCGCCCGGTTAAGAGACACGACTATCATGTGCGCGATCAGCAGGAATGCCAAGAGCGCCATCGGATTTTTCTGAGCTTTAGCGGTGAGATTCAGCACAGGAGTGAATCGTCAGGATGGTGGAACCGAGAAGCCCGGTTTGCGTCGGCAGAGCCGACAGTCCGTTTTGAAGGCTCGCTAGCCCGCGGCGGACGTCTTCGAACTCAGGCCGGCATGGTTGTTCCATCCCAACGAACCCGCCTCAGCAGATCGAAGTCCGAAAGCATCGTACCCGCGCCAAGAACGACAGAGGAAAGGGGGTCATCTGCCATTGAAACCGGCAGGCCGGTCTCCTGCATCAACCGTACGTCAAGCCGTTTGAGCATCGCCCCGCCACCGGTCATAACGATCCCGCGATCGACGATATCCGCCGAAAGCTCTGGTGGCGTGCGCTCCAGCGCGACACGGACGGCATTGATGATGGTGGCGACGGAATCCGCTAATGCCTCACGGATCTCTTCGTCGGTGACGACGATCGTCTTCGGAATACCTTCGATCAGGTTGCGTCCCTTGATTTCCATCGTGAGCGGTTCTTCAAGTGAGGCGGCCGAACCGATCTCGATCTTGATTCGTTCGGCCGTCCGCTCTCCGATAAGCAGATTATACTTGCGCTTAATATACTGGCTGATCGCCTCATCCATTTCGTTGCCCGCAACACGGACACTCTTGGAATAAACGATGCCTGACATTGAGATGACGGCGATATCGGTAGTTCCCCCGCCAATATCGACGATCATATTTCCGTGTGGTTCGGTAATTGGCAGACCGGCACCGATGGCAGCGGCCATTGCCTCCTCCACGAGGTAGACCTCCGAGGCCTTCGCGCGATACGCGCTGTCTTCCACGGCGCGTCGCTCCACCTGGGTAATCTCCGACGGGATGCCGATCACGATCCGGGGACTGACCCACTGCTTCCCGTTGTGGGCTTTGCGGATGAAGTACTGAAGCATTTTCTCGGTCACTTCAAAATCGGCGATGACGCCGTCCTTCATGGGCCGGATGGCGACGATATTGCCAGGGGTGCGACCAAGCATTTCCTTGGCTTCACGTCCAACCGCTTCGACTTTATGGGTGACTTTGTTGATCGCAACGATCGATGGCTCGGATACCACAATCCCACGGCCGCGCGCGAAGACCAGCGTATTCGCTGTACCTAAATCGATCGCTAGATCACTCGAGAAGAGACTGAAAACCGAACGTAAATTCATCGTGAAACTATCAAGTACCTTCCGCGACACTCATTTCGCTACTCTCGGCGCGCCTGCCCGGCTCGGCAACAGGCCTAAATGACAGACCTCCGACACCACCTTGCGACGCAGGTTGCTTCCGTCTTGAGAATCTGTTCCGCTGGGATCATCAGGACAGCCGCAAAGACTTGAGGTCTGGAAGAGCCTGCTCAAACGCGCGACATGGCAGTCGCCGCTTGTAGTAAACTAACGTAGCACAGCGATCTAACCAGTTCAAGATGAAACCGGCGCGTGCTGTATATAATAAGACAATCGGAGCCCCAACTTGAACTAGACACTCAGAGCCAGTATCATCCAGTTTACGGTGCCATTCCGGTTTCAGCGGGGAGTCCTCGGTGGGATCGGCTCAATTCTCGGTCTGCAAATTCTTGGTCTGGAGTGGATATGCTTCGTTTTTTCGGAAAGTTTCAACGTTCACGGAATCTCGTCCTCCTCATCTTCTCGCTCGTGCTCCTCGTGGGACTCGTCATCTTCTACATCCCCAACACTAGTCTTACAGGCGGTCGGATCCCGGAGACTGGCACCGAGGATCGCCAGATTGTCGTTGCGCGTGTTGGCTCTCGCGACGTAACTCTTGCGCAACTGCGGCAGTCGATGGCCGCGCTCAGCTCTCGATTCAGCCAGGGCAATCCGCTGCCTGCTTCGACGCTCAAGGCCCTCGGTGTCGATAAGGAAGCACTCGATCGGCTGATCGAAGAAAGGGTCGCGCTTTCCGAGGCCGATCGGCTCAAAGTGACGGGCACAGATCGCGACGTCAGCGATGCGGTCACCCGAGCTTTCGTCGATTCCGAGACGGGCAAGTTTATTGGAATTGAGGAATACAAGCGCCGTTTGCGTCTCAACGGCCAGGATCTGGGAGAGTATGAGCAGACCCTCCGTGATGCGGCTGCGCTCGGAAAAATGCGCCGCCTGCTGACCGCGTCCGAGCAGGTTTCCGACAGGGATGTCGACGAGCAGTACAAATCCGACAACACGAAAGTGGAACTGAGCTACGGCATTATCGACCTTGAGAAAATCCGCAGCAAGTTCACTCCTGGTGATGCGGAACTGCAGGCGTATTATGACCAGCACAAGGAAGAGTTCAAAGCTACCGATCCCGTGCGCAAAGTGGACTATATCTATGTTCCCACCGATGAGGTCGGGAAGACCTTGAAGTTAACCGAACAGGATTTGCGCGCAGAATATGACCAGAACAAGCAGACGGAGCCGCGCGTGAGCGTCATCAAACTCAACGTGCTGGCATCTGCCGATGAGCCGACGGTGAAGGCCAAGATCGATGAATTGACCGCACGTGTTCGTGGGACAGCGAACACGAAGGCTGAGGACTTTGCGACGGTAGCGAAGGGCAATTCGCAGGATCCTTCCGCCTCAAAGGGAGGCGACCTCGGTTTCATCAAGAAGAATCCCAACCGGTCATCAGACTGGAGACAGCGCGCTTTTAGTCTCAAAGCAGGCGATATCGACGGGCCATTCCGCGACGGGCCGGCATGGTACATCATGAAAATGACCGAGCAGCGTGAGGTGCCCTTTGCTGAAATGCGCCCGACGGTTGAAGCTGGTTTGCGCAACCGGCGCGCCTACGCCCAGGCCTCGCTGCTTGCCGATAAAGCGTATGAGAAGGCGACCGAGTACAAGGACCTCAAGCGTGCGGCGGAGGAAATTGCCAAAGAACTCAACGTCGGCGTGGATGTTGTGCTGAAGTCAACGCCCTTCTTCAAACCAGGAGATACGCTGCCGAAGATTGGAAGCAGCCCGCAGTTCGAGGAGGCGGTGACGCCGCTCAAGAAGGGTGAGATCGGCGATAAGGTTGGTATCGACGGCGGGCTGGCAGTTCCGCAAGTGACGGATATCCGTGATGGGGGTGCGCAGCTGACATTCGATGAGGCGAGAAATCAGGTGGAGGGCAAGCTGCGCAAGGAGAAGGAACCCAATCTCGCGCAGTCACGAGCTCAGGAGATCGTTTCGCGCGCCAAGACCCCGGCGGAGTTCACCGCCCTCCTTAAAGCAGAAGGCGTTGAGGCCAAATCGGACACTAACTTTAACACGCTGCAGGCGCCCGGATCGGCATTCGGAGGACTTCAGGCGCTACAGGCTGCACGCGCCTCGGGAATCCAGCTGAAGGAGGGTGAAGTGGCAAAAGCGCCGATCAAGTTCGGTGCCGGCTACCTTATCTTCGCAGCCACCAAGCGCACTGAGGCCGACTTGTCAAAACTCTCAGGGGAGCGCCAGGCAATCCGGCAGCGGCTTCTCGACGAGCGGCAGCGGCTCCTCTATGACGCCCAGATGAAAGAAGCGCGGAAAAAGTACGAACAACGTGGAGATATCAAGGTCTACCAGGACCGCATCGATACCTTCATGAACGGAAGCCAATAGAAGAATTTTGGATTTTGGATTTTGAATTTTGGATTGGGGAATCCGTACCCACGAGCAATTATCCCTCTTCAATCCGAACTCCAGAATCTCCGGAACGCAACCCGATAGAAGAATTTTGGATTTTGGATTTTTGATTTTGGAGTGGGGAAGCCGTACCCACGAGCAATTATCCTCTTCAATCCAAAATCTAAAATCTA
>JBDTUW010000013.1:0-16905 GCA_040007555.1 Acidobacteriota bacterium
GTGACCTTGCCATTCTCCTTCGGTCCCCGGAAATCCGACAGCCGGGACAAATCCAGGGCTGCGCGTGAAATGATCGGATCAGTGGCGTAGTCGCTAAAATGTACGTCCCTCGCTAGCGCCATCCAATAGAGCTCGACGGCCTCGCCGGCCTCTTCCGCGCTGTCAAAGCGGGGTGCTGGAGGCAGGGCAACGTGATGGGAGTCCGGTCCTTCAAGGTCCATGGCGAGACCTGCCTGCGGACTTGTCAGCTTGCGTCCAAGTCCAAGCACGATCGCTTCGAAGTCCTCGGGGGCGCGGTTCGTTCTCGCTCGAACCAGGGTCTCGTATGCATCAATATCCACTTCTCCAGTGGCCTTGTGTGGCAATGCCTTGGTGTGGCTGGCGATCTTATTGGCATAGGTGGTTTCATCGCCGTTTGGCGTCTGATAGACGAGCGCCCTGTCGCGAGACATGCGTGCGGCATCAAAGCGACACTTGTAAGATCTGGTATAGCGGTTGAGTGCCCGATCAGTCGGTTCGACGCCCAGGGGAAAGTTGAAATCATCGCATTTCTGCGCTTGCGCTGAGGCGGGCTGAGTTGCGGCAGTCGCGGCGACGACGGCGACACCCACCTGGCCGACTCTTCCAAGAAAGTTCCGGCGGCTCGGCGATCCTTCTTTCTCTCTCCTGAGCAGGTCTCCTTCCGATATGGAAGGCTCATCCACGACGCGCGCATCTAAACTTGTGCTCTGAATCCGATCCTGTTTGTTCTGCACTTGTGCACCTCCAGGAAAATGCAATGAAGTCTGTCGGTCAGACCAGGGGGAATGATCCTGATCTCACCGCGCACCGATGACAGCAGCGAGAGCATGCGGCGTTCAAAGAAGGCGGCGCCGCTGGCTTTTGAAAAAGCTGGTACTTCTGCTCGGGGAACAGAAGAACGGTCGACGGGGACGTTGCAGGTATCACGTACCGCCGGTCTTGCTCGGGTGAGGACTCGTCCGGGGAAAGACCATCAGCTGAGTCGCAGCAATTCGCGAGGGCACTTAAAATAGAGACGGGGCAGTTCAAAAGCCGAATTGGATGAGGAAGGCTACCGTCTCAGGGCAAAGGCCGGGGGGAGCCATTAGCTTCATCCAGCCGAGAATATACAACAGCGCGCTCTCAGCAAGCAATGAGACGAGACTGGGTTGCTGGAGCGGCCGCCGCACTTCCAGGCTACACCGTCGTCGCCGGGTCGTCGAGCGGTCAGTGCGGGTGGTGCCACGCAAAGCTCTTGACCTTGTTTTCTTGCAGAGGGTAGACTTACCGGTCAGTAGGTAGGGCGAGCTGGATGCGATCCGGTTTACTGTCGTCCCGACGCGAACTCCCATCAACTGTCACGGAGGAATGTCATGAAGCAATCGCTCAGCCCCATGAGGCTGTTGTTGTTGGTAGGCTTTGTCGCGGCCTTCGCTGTCGCGGCTATCGCTCAGGACGACGGAGTTCGCATTCCGGGCGCCGCCTGCACTCCTGCCCTGACTTGTCCGGATAAGGATTGCCCAAGCGACCGGGTTATCAACCAGGGCCCCGTCGTTGAGATGAAGACACGTCGCACGTACTTTCTCGACTATCCGTGCGATCTCAAGCCGGGCGAAAAAGTCACTTTCATTCTCAGTTTGCATGGCGGAGGCTCGTACGGAAACTGGCAGAGACACTACTTTCCACTCAAGGATTTCAAGGACAAGTATCGTCTCGTGATCGCTACGCCAAACGCGCCAACGCGCGCCTGGTCTGCGCCAGATGACGAGTACCTGCAGAACATTGTGACCTTCGTCATCGATCAGATTGGTAAACCGAACATCAAGGCGTTCTGGCTCGTCGGACATTCACAGGGTGGAATGACCTCCAATAGAATCGTTCGGAGCGATTTCTTCAAAGACAAGGTAGATGGCTGGCTGAGTCTGTCGGGTGGCAGACTTGGTGGAAATCCCGGCCGCTCGTCGACGTTTGGCGTCGGTCGCCCGGCGACCGCGGCTGCTGGATCAGGCACGCCAGCTGGCACGGGAACACCCTCCGTCGCCACCCCAGCCGCGGGCGGCACTACGACGGCGCGGCCACCAGTAACCGCGCCGCCCGGCGGCGCGACGGCGGGGATGGCTGCAGCAGCAGCCGCGTTGCGTGAACCGCCAGCCGTCGATTTCTCCTTCATTTATTCCACCGGCCAACGCGAGATGGACGAGAAGGGCGTACCGGAAAACTCCGATTGGGCGAAGAAGTTTAACTGTGGGCCGAAGGGCAATGCCACTGAAGTCGCGGATACAAAGGGTGGCTACATCTACGACAGTACACGCCAGAATCCCCCCAATCCCTCGTGGGGATTGCTGCCAGGGCCCGGAAAAGCTCAGGTCTCCGTCTATCCCAACTGCAAAGACGGCTTTGTTGTCGCTGATGTCGTGCGCATCGACAAGGGGCACACGGAAGGGCTCGAGCCGAGGGTCACCGAAGAGCTGATCAAACTCATGCTGTCGGCCAAGGGCGGCAAGCTGCAACAAGCAAGATAGGAGGGGTCAGGGGTCAGGGATCAGGGATCAGGGGTCAGGGATCGGGGGTCAGGGATCAGGGATCTAGCGTTCGTAGTACCGCCTTTAGGCGGAATGATGCGGTTACCCAAGATTCCGCCTAAAGGCGGACTACGAACGCTAGCTCCCTGATCCCTGATCCCTGCTGTGTTAGACTCTCCTTCATCGTGCCGCAGATATGCGGCCATTCTCGCAGTCCGGGCGTTACCATTCGAATAAGACCGAGGTCTTTTTTCTGATGACAGAAACAGGATTGTCGGGGTCGCTCCTCCGGGCATCTTCGATAAGCAAATCCTACGCTGGAGTTCGCGCTCTTGAGGGCGTTTCCTTTGACCTCCGCGCGGGTGAGGTGCACGCACTCGTCGGTGAGAATGGCGCCGGCAAATCAACCCTCATCAAGATCATTACCGGCGCCGTTGAAGCCGATGCCGGCCAACTGGAACTTGATGGCAAGCCGATCACTTCCAACAATCCAATTGCATCCAGAGCTTTGGGTATCGCCGCGATCTATCAGCAGCCTTCGATTTTTCCGGACTTGACCATCGCGGAGAATATCGCGCTGGGACTGGAGCACGGACGTCTTCTCCGCAGGCTCGACTGGCGCGCACGCAGTCAGACGGCGAGAAGCTTGCTCAACCGCATTGGCGCCGATATCGATCCCGAAAGACTCGCTGGAACTCTTTCGATGCCCGAGCAGCAGATGCTCGAGATCGCGCGTTCGCTCGGGGCATCGGCCCGTGTGCTGATACTCGATGAGCCAACCGCCTCGTTGACTGAACGCGAGGTCGAGGCGCTCTTCAAGGTGATCCGCGAGTTGCGCGCGCAGGGAGTGGGGATCATATACATCTCCCATCGGCTCGAAGAACTCTTCGCCATCGCTGATCGCGTCACGGTTCTCTGCGATGGGCACACTGTGACGACGCGCGAGATGAGCGCCATCGACGAGCGGGAACTGATTCACCTTATGGTTGGGCGCGAGCTATCGGAGGTATTTCCGAAACGAGAAGTTCCCCTTGGCGAGACGCTCCTCGAAACCCGTGGACTGTCGTGCCGGGCAACAGGAATTCACGACGTTAGTGTGACGGTGCGCGCCGGCGAGATTCTTGGGCTCTCGGGTCTTGTTGGCGCGGGTCGCACGGAATTCGCGAAGGCGCTTTTTGGATTGTCGCCTGCGGATGGAGGAGCGATTCTTCTGCGCGGGAATCCGGTTGCGATCAACTCGCCGTCGGAAGCAATCGCACGGGGCATTGCCTATCTGCCTGAAGACCGCCGCAGACATGGAGTGATTCTCGACATGTCCGTCGCTGCTAATACGACACTCGCAAGTCTGCGACGGGTCGCGCGGCACGGTCTGATCGATTTTGAGGCCGAGCGAAAACTCGCCGGGGACTACACGCACAGATTGGGTGTGAAGACTCATTCTCTTTTTGCGACTACCGGGAATCTGTCGGGAGGTAACCAGCAGAAGGTGGCCGTTGGCAGGTGGCTGGCGACCGAACCGCTCATTCTCATTCTGGATGAGCCGACTCAGGGGATTGATGTCGGGGCCAAGGCAGAAATTCACGGGCTCATGTGCGATCTTGCGGAGCGTGGCATGGCAATCATCATGATCTCTTCCGAGCTTCCCGAGATACTTGGCATGAGTGATCGGATAGCAGTCATGCGACATGGCACGATTGCAGCGACTCTCGAGAGAGCGGAGGCCTCGCAGCATATCCTTTTGGAACTGGCGCTGGGGTGATGCATCGACGCCCGCGTTGGCGAACAAGGTAGGAATGATCAATGCAGTTTGACTCGCGGACTTTCACAAGGCATCAGCGGGAGTGGTCGGTTGCTGCAGCGAGCGTCGGATTGCTCGTTCTCGTGGCTGTCTTTGCCCCTGCTTTCTTTAGTCTTGCGAACCTTCGCGACCTGATATTGAGCAACGCACCGGTTCTCGTCGTCGCGATCGGGATGACACTGATCATTCTTGCCGGACAGATAGACATCTCGGTAGGCTCGCAGTTCGCGATCGCCAGTGTGTTGGCCGGTCTCCTCTCGAAGTTTGGTCTGCCGGTGCCGCTGTTGGCAATCCTCGTCGCCTGCATCGGCGCTTTGATGGGTGCCTTGAATGGCGTATTGGTAGCGAAGTTTGGCATCCCAGCAATCGTTGTCACACTGGCAACCATGATCTCGTTGCGCGACGGACTGCGGTGGGCGACTGAAGGGAAGTGGGTACAGGGCCTGCCTGACAACTTTCAATGGTTCGGTCTGGATCAATCCACTGGTCAGGTGGTACTGGTGATTCTGGTCGCCCTGACCCTTGTCGTATTTGGCTGGGGTCTGGGGAATCTCGCGGTCGGGCGGGCAATCTATGCCACGGGTTCTGATCATGAGGCCGCGCGTCTCTGCGGAATCAATCCCACCGGCGTTGTTTTTGGCGTATTCGTCGTCGGTGGAGCCCTGACAGCTCTCGCAGGTTTGCTCAATTCCATTCGCTTTGCGGATATCCAGGGCAACGCTGGTGTTGGACTGGAGATGAAGGCAATCGCGGCTGTGGTCGTTGGTGGAACATCGATCAATGGCGGTCGAGGGACATTGATCGGAACTCTGCTTGGTGTCGCGCTGCTGGGCACGATCGGGACCGCGCTGACTTTTCTCGGGATCAGTCCATTCTGGGAGAAGGCGATCCAGGGAGCAATCATTCTCGTTGCCGTAGTTCTTGACGTTGCCCTTGGACGCACGGAGGAGCGTGGAGAAGGGTTACTCGTTCGCCATTCGTGAGCCATTGCTCGAGCGGCTCTTTCCCAATCGTGAGTGGGTGCTGCTCCTGCTGCTCGTCGCTGAGATCGCGATCTTCAGCGTCGCAGGGGAGAACTTTCTCTCAACCAGCAACGCATTCGAGATCACGCGACTGAGCGTTGAGGTGGGTCTGCTGGCTCTTGCCCTGACGCCCATCATCGTTACTGGAGGGATTGATCTGTCAGTCAGTTCGATGATGGGGCTCGCCGCTGTGGTTTGCGGCTGGTTATGGCGGGACGTCGGATTGCCAATCGAAATCAGCGCGGGTCTGGCGATTCTACTTGGTCTTGCTGGTGGCGGTCTCAACGGTGTTCTTATCGCACGCCTTGGTATTCCGCCCTTGATCGTGACGCTCGGCACGTTCTCTCTTTTCCGTGGTCTGGCAGAGGGCCTGACGTCGGGCGTGGACAATTTTACCGGCTTCCCGCCGCGCTTCCTATTTCTTGGACAGGGTTACCTGTTCGGAGTCGTTCCGCCGCAGTTGCTCATACTCGTAGTCGTGGCGATTGGCTACTGGGTCCTCCTTCAGCGTTTGGCGATCGGGCGATGCTTGTATGCGATCGGCTTTTCAGCCGAAGGCGCGCGATTTGCCGGGATACCGGTTGCACGTAGAGTGGGTCTGGTCTATGTGCTTTCTGGCGTGGCTGCGAGCGTGGCGGCCGTCATCTATATCGCGCATCTCGGACAGGCGAAGTCCGATGCGGGAACCGGCTACGAACTGATGGCGATTGCAGCCGTCGTACTTGGTGGGACGTCGATCTTTGGCGGTCGGGGCACGATCCAGGGCACGATTCTTGGCTTGCTTGCCATAGTTGTTCTGCAGAATGGCCTGAGGCTATCGGCGCTGCCAGCCGAACTGGCCGGTGTGTTGACAGGGGCACTGCTTATCGGGACGATCATCATCGATCGCCTGACGAAGAAGGCAGCGGCGCGAAGAAGATCGGTTGGAGAGGACGAAGGGGAACTCGAGATGAAGAATTCTCAGTTGGCGGTGCTTAGCGGAGTGATCCTTGCAGGCGCGATGATCGTCGCGGGCAGCAACTGGCTGACGGTGCGCTCGCTGCGCCAGGAATTAGCCGGATCCGGGGGAGGGTCCGCGGCGCCTGTCAAAGCGAAGGTGTCAGTCGCGATGATGCCCAAGGCGAAGGGCGACCCATATTTTGTCAGCTGTCGAAAGGGTGCCGAGGCGGCTGCCGAGGAATTGGGTGTCGATCTCATCTGGGATGGCCCGACTGATCTCGATCCCGCCAAACAGAACGAAGTGGTAGAAGGCTGGATCACGCGAGGAGTCGATGTCATCGCGGTGAGCGTCGAGAATGAAGCTGGAATATCGACCGTGCTGCGTAAGGCTCGTGCGCGCGGAATCAAGGTCATCACCTGGGATGCTGACGCACAGCCAGACGCTCGCGACTACTTTATCAATCAGGCAACGCCCCAAGGCATTGGTTACACGCTGACTGATGAGGCAGCGCGAATACTTGGAGGCCGGGGTGATTTTGCGATCGTCACTGCGAGTCTCAGCGCCGCCAATCAGAACGAATGGATCAAACACATAAAAGCGCGGCTTGCCGAGAGGTATCCCGACATTAATCTCGTCGCAATCCAGCCAAGTGACGGGGACCGAGAACGCGCCTTTTCCGAAACTCAAACGATCCTCAAGGTGTATCCGGGCGTGAAATTGATCATGGCGATCGCAGCACCCGCTGTCCCGGGCGCTGCCGAAGCCGTTAAACAATCGGGGCGCACCGATGTCAAAGTCACCGGACTTTCGCTGCCCAACATGTGCAAGCCCTTTATTCACTCCGGTGTGATCGAGAGCATTGTCCTGTGGAATACTCTCGATCTGGGCTACCTGACTGTCTATGCTTCGCACGCATTGAGTACGGGAGCCCTCAAACCTGGCGCGCAAAGCCTCAAGGCGGGTCGGTTGGGAAGTATCGAAATACGTGGCGACCAGGTAATGCTCGGCTCACCTTTCATCTTCAACAAGAGCAACATTGACGGGTTTAACTTCTAGCGGGCCACGCCCATGCGAAGCCGGATACGAACGCAGCCTTGCGAACGACTCGGAAAAGCGAAATTGAGAGGAAGAAACAAATGAAGGATCGTGTAGCGATTGTGACCGGCGCCGGATCGGGTCTGGGGCTGTCGATTGCAACGAAGCTGGCGTCTGAGGGCATGATTGTAGCCTTGTGTGATCAGGATCAGCACGCGCTTCGCGCCGCGACGGAGGCGATCGGCGAGCGCGCCGCGGGGTTTCAGCTCGACGTTACCAACCAGGCTGATGTCGAAGCGCGCACCGCGGAGATCGGCGAGCGGTTTGGCCGGATCGATGTTCTCGTCAACAGCGCGGGCGTCACCGGGCGGACTGGCATCCGCAGTCACGAGGCGGAGGTCGCGAATGTGCGGTTCGTATTCGAGGTCAATTTCATGGGCTCATTTCTGACTTCGCGAGCGGCGCTGCCGTGGATGCTCAAACAGGACTACGGCAGAATTCTGCACATTGCGTCGATTGCAGGGAAGGAAGGCAACGCTGGAATGCTGGCGTATTCGGCATCAAAGGCAGCCGTTATCGGGATGACCAAGGTACAGGGCAAGGAATACGCGGAGACGGGCATTACCGTCAACGCGCTGGCCCCGGCGGTGATCCAAACAGCAATGGTCGATGCCATGCCGGAAGAGCAGGTCAAATATATGACGGACAAGATTCCGATGAAACGCTGTGGGACGCTGGAAGAGATTGCGCACATCGCAGCCTTCATCGTTTCGCCCGGCGCGAGTTTCACTACCGGCTTTACCTTCGATATGACGGGTGGTCGGGCGACCTACTGAGGAGCAAAGATATGAGTCTTCCTGCTCCCAAAAAGGCATGTTTCGAAGGAGAAGAGCACGATGAGTTTCGAGGTTCAAGTCTTAAAGATGGGTGAGTGCGAGGTAGCAGGTCCCGAAGTCTTTTGGATGAGTCACTGGAATGATTGGGTGAAGCTGTATTTCTGGATGGTGGTTATTCGCGGGAACGGGAAGACCGCGATCATCAACACAGGACCACCCTCTGACCTGACCGCGCTCAACGAGAGCTGGGGAGCGGCGTTTGGCGATCGCGGGAAATTCGCGCGGACGGAAAACGAACGTCCACTCCTTGCGCTGGAGTCGATTGGGGTAACACCTGAGCAAGTCGATTATGTCTTGATCACACCGCTTCAGACGTACGCGACGGCAAATATACAGCTCTTCAAGAACGCGCAGGTGTGTATTTCAAGGCGCGGCTGGATCGAGGACTTCCACGCGGAGAAGTTCCCTATGCACGTTCCCCGTGAGTTCCGCATCCCGTACGACGCGCTTCACTACCTGATGTTCGAAGGAAACGAGAAGCTGCGTCTGCTCGAGGACGAGGACGAGGTGATGCCCGGCCTGAGTTGCTTCTGGGCAGGTGTGCACCATCGCTCATCGATGTGCTATGTCATCGAGACGAAAGCTGGACGCGTTGGCGTCTCCGATTGCGTCTTCAAGTACGAGAATATTGAGGCAATGGAGCCCCTTGGAATTCAGGAGAGCCTCGAGGAGTTCCACACCACCGGCAATCGTATCAAGCGGGAGTCTGACTTGTTCATTCCGCTATACGATCCTGACGTCCTCCTGCGACATCCCGGTGGCAGGATTGGATGACTCGGTCAGTTCGGTTTGCGGTCGAGGTGACGGGGAGTTTGCCAAATGAGACTTCGAAACAAGGTTGCAATCATCACGGGAGGAGGCGCTGGAATTGGTCGTGCGACGTCAGAGCTTTTTGCTGAGGAGGGTGCAAAAGTAATTGTTGCCGATATCGATCAACAAGCGGGCACCGAGATGGTCTCAGCGCTTGTCTCTCGAGGCAGTGACGCGGTGTTTGTGCCTTGCAACGTTGCGATTGAAGAAGAAGCAGAGCGCCTGTCCCTGGTTGCGATGGAGACATACGGTCGGATCGATATTCTGGTGAACAATGCCGCCGCCTTTGTTCTTAAGGGAATCGAAGCAACCATCGAGGAGTGGCAACGCGCGCTGAGCGTGAATATTGTCGGAACGGCACTGGTCAGCCGGTTTGCAGCCGAGGCGATGAAGAGAACTGGTGGTGGCGCGATCGTCAATCTCGGATCGATTTCGAGTTTTGTCGCGCAGCCCCAGTTTGTCACCTATAGCGCGACCAAAGCGGCGATCGTTCAGATGACGAAGAACATGGCACTCGATCTCGCGCCTTTTGGAATTCGCGTCAACTGCGTTTGTCCGGGAACGATTCTGACGAGGGCCTCTTACGATCACATGGAGCGCGTTGGCAGGAGCCTCGAAGAGTTTCTCGCGGAAGAGGGGCCGAAGCACTTGCTCAACCGGGTGGGCGATCCGCGAGAAGTGGCGCATGCGATATCATTTCTCGCCTCCGACGATGCAAGTTTCATTACCGGGACTCACTTGATGGTGGATGGTGGATATACCGCGCGATAGGGCGTAAATCACCGAACACGATCTTTCTTGAATTCTTAAGGTCGCCCAGACTCAAGGACGATGAATGAAAGCGGCTTGAGGGGGAGACCTCTGGATTGAAGTTTGCGCCCTGACTCTCGCTGCCGAGCTGAGAAAGGAAAAGACCCCTAAGAAATTCCCGTTCCGACGACGGCATTCCGGAATGGCGTGTTGTGCAGCATCGCGACACTCCCGACCCTCGATCCTCTTGTTCCTTACGGCAACCGGCTCCCGCTGCTGCTGCCGATCGCGCGCGGCGGCGGAGCGTTTTGATTGGACTCAACCGCGCCCGCCGCGATGGTGAAATTCGCAGTTGTGAGCGGCACGCCCTTATACAAGACGCGGACCTGCCAATTGCCGGGCAGCGCGGCCGCCTGCGCCCCGGCGATATTGATTGACGCCCAGAAACAGACGCTGCCGTCAAACACGACCGTGTACTCGGTCGAAAAGTATACCGTCCCGTTCGGTTGCACGAACTCCCAGCGCACCAGATCACCAATCTTCGCGCCCGCCGCCAGCACCCAGTGGTAAGCGCGCACATCGCTCGACGCAAAGCTGGTCTTAGCCGCGGGCGGCGCGCATTGATCGGGGATCGGGCCGCCGGTCATCCTTTGATCAGTCACGCTGACGCCGCCGATGCTGATCGTGAAACTGTCGGTGAAGAGCAGCGCATTGTTGTAAAAGACCCGCGCCTGCCAGTTGCCGGGCAGGGCCGCAGCGGGCGTACCGGCGATGTTCAACGCAGCCCAGAAACAGAGGCTGTCGTTGAACGGCACCGTGTATTGCGCGGTCTGGAGGAATGAGCCGTTGGTCGGTGAGAACTCCCAGCGTACTTGATCGCCGATATGTGCGGCATCCCGGTGGCAGGATTGGATGACTCGGTCAGTTCGGTTTTCGGCCGAGGTGCAGGGAATTCTCCAATGAGACTGGCTATGGGAAACCGGGCATCGTCGTTACCGTTGCCGGCGCGGTTGCCGTGCTTCGGGGAAAGGCGGGAAGACTTTCTCGCGGAGGAAGGATTTTGAGGTGGAATGAGGTCGCGCGCCTTTCGTCTGACTTTTGCACCGGACTCTTGCTGCCGAGCTGAGAAACGAAAAGACCCCAAAGAGCTGACTCTTCGAGGTCTTTTCTGCTTGATCATTTGGACTGGCCTTTACCTCGCGGCGAGGCCCTCATACTTGGGCGTCACCCCCAGATTGAAAAGAAGGAACGAGAAGATATCGGCCGTCTGCTCGATCTGCTTCGTCGTGCTACTGGCGCCGTGACCAGACTTGGTCTCGATTCGAATGATCACTGGATTATCGCTGCGAGCCTTTTCCTGAAGCGTTGCTGCATACTTGAACGAATGTGCCGGTACCACTCGATCATCGTGATCCGCGGTGGTGATCAGCGTCGCCGGATACTTCACTCCCTCGCGGATATTGTGAAGCGGTGAATATGCCAGCAGCGCCTTGAACTCCTCCGCATTGTCGCTCGAACCGTAATCTGGGATCCAGTTCCACCCAATAGTGAACTTGTGGAAGCGGAGCATATCCATGACTCCGACCTGGGGGATCGCCGCTCGGAAAAGCTCCGGGCGCTGATTAATCACGGCGCCAACCAGCAAGCCTCCATTCGAACCACCCTGCACCGCCAGCTTCTCAGGAGAGGTGAATTTGTTTGCAATCAGCCATTCTGCCGCGGCGATGAAATCGTCAAAGACGTTCTGCTTCTTCAGCTTTGTTCCCGCCTCGTGCCACTTCTCACCATACTCCGCGCCGCCTCGGATATTCGCTGAAGCATAGACAAAACCCTGTTCGAGCAGTGCCAGACGAAGCGAATTGAACGTTGCTGATGTCGTGATGTTGAAACCACCATAGCCATAGAGCAACGTCGGATTGCTCCCGTCGAGCTTCAGACCCTTCCGATAGACGAGGAACATCGGGACCCGAGTGCCATCCTTACTCGTGTAAAAGACCTGCTTTGTTTCGTAATCGGCGGGCTTGAAATCCGGAATTTCGGGTGTGCGGAAGAGTGTCGACCGCTTCGCGGCAATATCGTATCGAAATATTGTCGGTGGATAGTTAAGCGATGTGAACGAGTAAAAGACAAACTTGTCATCGCTATTGCCGCCAAACCCACCGGCGGTTCCAAGGCCAGGCAGGCGAATCTCGTTCTCGAGTTTCCCGTCGATGCTGTAGACATACGCGCGAGTCGCCACATCCTTGAGATAAGTGACGAAGAGTTTCCCGCCGGAACTTTGAGCATTCTGCAATGGCTCCGGCTTCTCCGGCAGGACGTCCTTCCAGTTCTTCTCGTCCGGCATTTTGGGATCGAAAAGAATTACTTTGCTGTTGGGGGCCTTCCGATCCGTCTCGAGCAGAAATTTGTCGCCAACGTTCTCCAGGACGCCGTAATTATCATCACCGATCTCGCCGATGATCGGAGCGAACTTCTTGTCGCCCTTTGTCGCATCAAGAAAGAAGAGAGCATTGCCCTTCTTGCCCTTGCCGCGTTCGGAAATGTTGAGAATAGCGAAGCGCTCATCCTCAGTGGTTTGCACCTGGTGGAAGCGTTGTGGATTGGCAGGATCCTGATAGATCAGTGCGTCGGCTGATTGCGGAGTCCCCACCTTGTGATAGAAGACCTTGTGATTCTCATTCTTCGATGAAAGTTCGGAGCCCTTCGCCGGCGCATCGTATCGACTGTAGTAGAATCCGCCGCCCTGCCATGCGATACCGGAGACCTTGACCCATTCCAGCTTGTCGGCAAGCACTTTCTTCGAGTCGGACTCCATGACGAAGTAATTCTGCCAATCGGACCCGCTGACTGAGATGCCGTAAGCAGCGTAGCGTCCATCCTTCGACAGCGCGAAGGCGCCCATGCGGGCAGTCCCGTCCGCTGAAAACTTGTTCGGATCCAAAAAGGCTTCCGGAGTCCCGTCGAGGCCCTTTTGCCGGTAGAGCACGCTCTGGTTCTGGAGTCCATCGTTCTTGGAGAAATAGTAGTACTCGCCACGTCGTGACGGAGCGCCGATCTTTGGATAGTTGTAGAGCTTCTCGAGTCGCTCGCGTATCCGCTGGCGATACGGGATGCGTTCGAGATATGCGAACGTAACTTTGTTTTGATCCTCGACCCATCGTGCGGTTGCGGCCGAATTGTCGTCCTCGAGCCAACGGTAATCGTCGCGGACTTTGGTTCCGAAATAGGTGTCGACATGCTCCACCTTGCTGGTTTTCGGATAGGACAACTGCTCTTTGGTGTTCTGTGCGTCAACGGCGAATGGCAGTGAAGCCAGCGCGAGAGCGGCGATAATGATTGATGCAAACGCGAAACGCCTGGGCGTCATGACTATTCCTCCGGTTGTGATACTGAAATGACTCAGAATCCCCATTTTGCCACCGACGCCCCGGCTTCTCAAACGATAGCTGGCGACGCGGTTCCCGTCTTCGGCGTCCTGACCTACCTCGCCTGATCTATCGTGATAGATAAGGGCCGTGGACTGATTTGATCTGACTGGTTTCGGCCGAATCATCAAGGATGATTACGCGAAACGAATCTCCTCCCGGCGCAACCCTTAGGAGAATGTGACCCTGTGAACTCCTTAACTGATCGAGCATTGGACCGATAACGATCTTATTCGCCTCCATCATATTGGTCGCGAAGAGGTCGCGCGATTCGGGAAAGAGTCGTTTCGATAGGAGACGTGCCAGCACCGTATGTCCTGGATGATCAGCCGACCAGACGGGGATGATGAAGACCTGCGGACGCAGGGCGCTGACGAAAAATGCATTCATTGAATCCCGATTGCCATGGTGATTGAGAATACACGCCTCGACCGGTCCAACCGCCTGCGCCACCGGCGTCTCCACATCGTGCCAGATCGGTGAGCCTTCCGGCGGCGCACCTGGCATGTCGCCTCCGCTGAAATAGTCAAATCGACCATAGCTCAGACGGATCGCGAGGCTGCACATGTTCTCCGTGGGACGGTCTTCATTTGAAAGCCCCTCGAGTGAAGGAAAGTGCCGTCGAGTATTTGTGGCCACGCCGGTCCATATTTCTCCGTTCGCCGCGACGTTCCGCACCTCGAAATTGGGGTAGCGCTGCCTGTCTCGCAAAAGCGTGATCTGATCATTCCGTCCCGGTTGCAGTCGCTCAACTTTGAGTCCCTTATTCTCCGACTGCCATTTAAGGAATCCACGATAGTTCTCCATCATCGGATCGTCGAGTGCGGCGGGGTAGCTATAGTCTGGCCAGGCTCTGTCGATCATCTTCCCAATCGGCAGCGTCTCCCCAACCTCAGTAATTCCTGTCAATTTGTATTTCCCGGAAGCTGAGGTCTTCGCTGTGGTGCCGAGACTTCCCATGTGGTCGGCGTGAAAGTGAGTCAGATAGGCGTAGTCGAGCCTCGCGGAGGAGTCGTGAGGCAGCATTCTCCGAACATAACGGGCAATCCACTCGCCGGGTGCGCGCGAAGCGTTCGGGAGGGGTGCCGTGCCACGTGGCGGAGGATTCCCGCCGGCACCCGCATCCAGAAGCATCGTCGTGCCATCGGGGAAGATCATGAAGGTCGAGTTCCCGCGACCGGTGTTGATCTGATGGATATCGAGAGTTCCCGGTGTCCAGGGTGTAAGCACATCTCCCACCGACTGTGCTGAAGTCCAGGGCACGCCTGGCACTAGCACGATCAATAGCAGTGCGAAAACGACTGATTTACGCATGAATGAATGCACCTCTCTCGAGCAATGTCTCACTTTGCGACGCGGAGCGTGGCAGCGTTTAGAGCAGTGCGGCGGGTTGTCGCCGCGTTGTGTTGGGCGAAGGGAGTGAGTTCGTCGATCGCTCGGCATGACCAGCGAGGACGGCTCATCACGAGAGCACGTGGTCGCAGTACCCCGAAAACAAGGCGGCGGCAAGCCGTCGCAACTCCATAGCCGTGTCGGAATCTACTTCCCCGCCCCAGGCCTGACCATCAGGAGAATCTCTTCCTTGATCCGCGTCCAGGCAAGTGTCTGGGGATCGACCAGCTCAAAGTGTCCGGCTTTTTCAATCATCACCAGCTTCACCGCATCGCCCTTTTGCCTTGCCGCCTCAACATAGCTGGACGCCATTGCGGAGGGGATGATCCGATCGCTATCGCCCTGCACAATCACCTGTGGCACTTTCAGCGGAAGTAGCGCCAATGGCGAAGCAAGGTCGTAGACTGAGCCGCGCTCCGCGACTGAACCTTGCATGAGCTTGCCGACCTCAACATCGCACGCCGTCCCGGTCCGCCGCAGATCGGTGATGCCCGCCAATGCGACTACTCCGAGCAAAGGCAACGGGTCGCGTGAATGAAGTGGGCTGTCCTGTGGCAGCCTCGAACGGGCCGCGACCCAGAGCGCCAGGTGACTGCCGGCGGAATGGCCCACGGTGAGGACGCGGCGCACGTCCAGTGGATAAGATTTGGCCAGAGTTCGGACATAATCGACGGCCAACCCGGCATCGGCGAAGGTCCCTGGCCACGCTCCCCCGGCATCTCCAACGCGACGATACTCCACATTCCAGGTCGCCACGCCCGCCGCCGCAAGATCGGCACTAAGGTGTCCCATGTAGCCCAGACCATACTCTGCCATCCAGCAGCCGCCATGCAGGACCACCGCCACCGGATAAGGCTGTTTGAAGCGATTAGCTGGAGGCAGGCGCAACTCGCCAAACTGTAGCGGATCGCTGCCATAGGCGACCTTATGGTCGTATGGAGGTGGCGCCTCTGAGAGGATGGCTCGAGAATTTCTGGTCTGAGTGAGAACGTGAAGAAAAGGGAAGAGTGTCAGCAGGGTGCAAACCGCTGCGAGCAGCGGAATCCAGGATTTCACCAGTCGATTGCTCACTATTTGCTCTTTGCGAAGGCTCCTTGCGCGCAAGAGGCTGAGTTTTACTTCTGTTTCTTCTTCTTCTTCTTCTTTGAGGCTTCTTCAACCTTTCCTTTCGCTTCGGGTTCCTTCTTCTTCTGTTGTTTGGGAGGAGGCACGGCGACAACCACCGCACGAGGGCTGCGTCGTCCGACCACTACCGAACGCGAGGCCGTCGCGCTGGACGTGCGACGCGCAGCTTCCACCGGGGGTGAAGTCCTGGTGACGGCAGGAGCGGCTGTCGTTGCCGCCGGCGCGGCCACATTGTTGGCGACCACCCTTGGCGCCGGATGGTTCGTATGTTCGAGAGCCGTAAGTGTGATTGGTTGCCCCAGCGACTTTGAAATATCTGACCAGCGATAGACCGCGAGACGATAGTTGCACTGGTCAGCGATCGCGATGTAAATTTCACCAGTTGAGACGTCGGTGTAGCTGGCAATCGCGTCTGGCGAGCAGAAATTGCCTGGCGGGTTTGCTTGTCCAGGGAGGATTGCGCCGAGCTTCACCTGCTTCTGAAGCTCGAGGTTTGTCTTGTCTTCGAAGTTCACGACTGGGCCGTGCCCAAAGTATCCGCGATAGCCGCTCGGCCGATTCCGGCGCGGAGTGCCATATCGAGTGAGATCGGTATTAAAGCTGCCCACGTTGTCAAGGTTAAATACTTGAATGTGTCCGGCGCCTTCATCGACGGCCAGCAGATGCCGCCCGGCGAGGGTCAGTCCTTCAACGGAACCAAAGAAGACGTGTTTGCCGGCCGGCTTGTCGCCCTCAACCGAGGCACCGACCATCTTTTGTCGATAGGCACCCGTCTCAGCGTCGAAGACTACAATAACTGAGTCCTTCTCGCTGGCGATGAAGAGATTGCCCAATTGTTCGTCAATTGCCACGCCTTCGCATCCGTGAAGATAAGTGTCGCCGTCAGGTTTCTTCTGTTCGAATCTGAACGACTCGTCGACTTTTCCGTCTGGATTAAAGCGGCGGACGTTGTTTGAGTGCGCGTCGACTGCGTAAATGCGTCCGTGCGAATCGATGGCGATCCCACCGAGTTTCTTAAATTGCATGTCGGCGAAACGCGTGCCCTTGAATTTATAGTCATAAGGGCCAAGCGGTTTACCCTTCTCATCCAGCTCCCCCGGATGAGGTGGAACAAAAACGTAGGCGAGATTTAGGAGTTGATCGGTGATGTAGACCGTTTCGTCAGGCGCAACCGCGATATCAACGATCTC
>JBDTUW010000014.1:0-16733 GCA_040007555.1 Acidobacteriota bacterium
GTGAGCGCTGGGTTCACGGTTCCTCAATTTTTGGAGCCCCGAAGGGCCGAAAGACCTTCGATTCGAAACTCATCTTTCGGGCCTTCGGCGCTTGCCTGGAGAGGGCAACTCGACCCAGGGCTGACGCCCTGGGCTGGAGGACTTCCGCCGCTTCGCGGCTTCGCGCTGCGGAGCAGCGCATACGCTGCACCAAGGTGCAGCGAAGAGAAGCGGCGGCAAGCCGCGCGCACTCCAAGATCGAGCGCGGCGGAAAAGGGCCAAACTCCAGACCGCCTTTAGGCGGAATGTCACGATACCCAAGAACGCCTCGAGATCGCGAGATTCCGCCTAAAGGCGGTACTACGAACAGATAGCACCTTTCACCAACTGGCAACTGGCAACTGCTTTTAAGTCTCGACGAGATCGACCCACTTGGTCACGCTATCAACTGGCTTGAACTGCTCCACCCTGACAAGCAAATCGTCAACGTTATCGGAAACTATTATCAAATCCCGGTACTCCGGTCTGATGAAACCCTCCATGACCGCGTTTGCGATCATGGTGATCAACGGATCAAAGTAGCCCTCGACATTGAGCACTCCGATTGGTTTCTGATGTATCCCCAATTGAGCCCAGGTAATGATCTCGAAGAGCTCCTCAAAGGTCCCGAACCCGCCGGGCAAGGCAATAAATGCATCGGAGAGTTCCGCCATCAACGACTTGCGCTCGTGCATCGTCCGCACGATCCGAAGGTCCTTGACCAGAAGATGAGCGACTTCCCTTTCGGCCAGCGCGCGCGGAATGACGCCGATGACATCACGGCCCAGACTTAGCATCTCATCCGCGACAATACCCATCAAACCGACACACCCGCCGCCGTAAACCAGATCAATCTGCCTCGCAGCAAGGAGCCTCGCGAGCGCCCGCGCAGCATCCTCATAAACACGGCGCGTACCCGAATTGGAACCACAAAAAACACATACACGTCCAATCACTTCACTTTTCATCAATCACATTCTCAATCAGACATGGGCATTCTGTCCATTCCCTCTCCGAAACCTCCGCGTGCGAGTGCAACGGCGACCAGCACGGCAAGCGCGCAGATGACGAATGAATCCACGACACCGAGCAAGAGTTCCCCAATCCAAAAAGTCATGAAGAGGTTGAAACCGAGGACGCCAAAATACAGACCAACAGGACCAAGGGCCTTGAACCGATAGCCAACTGCCCCGCGCGTGAGAATTCCTCCAAACACCTTCCGCTCAAGCAGAAAATAGAGTCTAAGAATGACAAAGCAAACAATGAACCAGCCCAGAAAATTGGCGAGAGTCACGCCGAAGTACAAGCCACCGTCAGGGTAATAGTAAATTTTTCCGAGAAACCAGCGGTCGCCGCGAAGCGCAAGCGGGTCGATGACTATGTCGAGGAACATCATGAACAACGCCGCAAGCAAAGAAACGGGGAGTGACCTGCGTCGGGACTCATCCCACTCAAGCTGCGCGTCGCGCCAGCCAATTCGAGCCCGCCCCAGGCAAAGGGTGGCCATCTCCCAACTTACATAAGTGAGGAAGGTAAAGGAAAGTGAATCCATGAAGGGCACCCCAAGGATCCACAACTCCTGATCGCGCGTCGTATCGATATAGCGGTAAAGACCAAACGGAAAACCGGTGCCCGCAACCGCTGAACTCCATTCGCAGACGAACGCCACAAGATAGGCAATGACGGTGAAAAGGAGCGTCCGACGGTATCCGATATGCGTGATCGCAAGAAAGAGATAGCAGCCGAAGAAAACAAAGACATACGGACGCAAGGCGACAGTACCAAGAAGTAATTCAAGCGTACGCAGCATTGTCCTGTTGTCCAGTAGTGTCGCGACGCTCACAGTCGCGCCGGCCGGGATCGGAGCGCGGAAGATCTCGTGAGGTCGGCTCGAGATATCGACAGGCTATTTTGGTGGCATTCGCAGCGCTCCATCGAGGCGAATAACCTCTCCGTTGAGCATTTCGTTCTCAATGATATGTTTTGCAAGGGCCGCATACTCCGCTGGCCTGCCCAGGCGAGACGGAAACGGCACCTGTGCTCCAAGAGCCTGACGGACGGCTTCGGGAAGTGTTCCCAGAAGCGGTGTCTCGAAAATCCCCGGTGCAATCGTCACTACCCGAATGCCATTTCGCGCGAGGTCGCGGGCAATCGGCAGGGTCATCCCGACGATTCCACCCTTTGATGCAGAGTAGGCGGCCTGCCCGATCTGTCCGTCGAACGCGGCCACTGAAGCGGTGTTGATGATCACGCCGCGCTCACCGCTCGCGGACGGCGCCTGGCCCGCCATGACCGCCGCTGTGAGACGGACGACGTTGAAAGTCCCAATCAGATTGATCTGTATGATTCGCGCAAATGAGGCCAAACCAT
Source organism: Acidobacteriota bacterium (assembly GCA_040007555.1). Lineage (GTDB taxonomy): Bacteria > Acidobacteriota > Blastocatellia > RBC074 > RBC074 > JANNRD01. The sequence goes on from JBDTUW010000014.1 coordinate 2,389, forward strand.
GTGGGCCTTCCTTCCCAACGGTCTTCTCGGCGAGGCCTACTCCTGCGCAGTTTATCGCACCATCGAGACCCTTGAAGTCCGTGAGAGCAGTCTGGACCGCTGTTGCGACTGCGTCTTCGCTGCAGATGTCCGTCGCCACGAATCTTGCCGCTCTGCCGATTTCCGCAGCTACTACTTCGCCCTTTTCCTTGTTGACGTCCGCGATCACGACATTGGCGCCCGACGCGGCCAGCAGGCGCGCGGTGGCCTCGCCCAACCCGGACCCACCACCCGTGATAAGAAACGTCCTGCCCGATACCTCCATCTTTCCCTCTCCGCTTTCTTCCTATAGCCTCTTCAGCTTTGTGATTCGTCCGGTGGAAAGCCACTCAGCGACATAAAGATTTCCTTGTGAGTCCCACCGCGGGCAGTGCGGCGAGATGAACTGACCATCCGCCCATTGCTCCCTTGGAATCGGGTTCTTTCCGCGCTTCTCGGGATCCGTATTGTCCCCAAGATGAGTGACAATCTTGTTCTGACCATCGATGATCGTCACTCGACCCTGCAAATCTGCGATGACAATGTCCTTGCCAAGTTCGTGAAAGTTGCTTGGAAGGCGCAGACCCTCGTCCAGCATTGAGAGATACTCGCCATTGAGACTGAACCATTGCAATCGATGATTCGCACGGTCGGCGACGAGCACTCGAGGAGTCTTCTCGCGTCCATCGATCCAGATGCCATGCGGCTGTTTGAGCTTGCCCGGCTCTGCTCCCAGCCCTCCCCACGACCTGACGTAGTCGCCCTTCGCGTTGTACTGATGCACCCACGATTTGCCGTAGCCGTCCGTCACATAAAAGTCACCATTCGGTGCAACTGCAACTCCCGTGGGTCGAAATTCATCCGCCTTCTGGTAGACCTTTGAGTCCTGGGGGTATCCCTTGATCCAAACTACTTCCCCGTCGAGTGTAAATTTCGCAAACTCGTGCCGTGAGTGGTGAGTCAGATAGACGAATTCGTTTCTGCCCTCGCGGTGAAGCGCCATACCGTGGGAGCCGCCCTTCCATTCCTTGCCCCACGCCTTGATGAACTTTCCGTTTGGATCGAAGATGATGACCGCATTTTCGGTGTCGCTGTTCATGAGGACTCGACCCTGACGGTCGATGACCACTGCGCCGTGTGTGTTTCCAAATGCCATCCCGTCCGGAAGCTTCGCCCAGCCGGTGATCCATTCGTACCGGTGCCGTCCCTCACCGAGCACAATGCTTGCCGCTGCCGTTCTTGATGAGGTAAGCACCAGGGGAGCGGCGACCGCCGAGACAAGCATCCCAGCCGATCGACTCAAAAACGAACGACGATTTTCATCCAGCTGATTTCTTCTCTTCACCACTGTCCTCCATTTGCGGTTGCGTTGAGACTCAACACTCCGTCAACTCGACGGAAAAACATAACTCGCGATTTCCCTGGCTAATAGCGACCTTGGGGCTCAATCTAGATTTACCATTAAAAGTCACCTTCGCAAAGCCGCTTCTTGAGAGCATTCTGCGATCCCCGGGGCTACGCTGTACTCGCCCGACCCAGTTGCCGTATGGCCTCGTAAAGCACGATACCTACTGCTGTCGCGAGGTTCAGCGATCTCACCCGAGGATTGGCCATGGGGATGGTCAGGCAACTCCCCCAGTTGGCCCTCAACAGCTCCTCAGGAAGCCCCTTCGTCTCCCGACCAAACACAAGACAGTCACCCAGCGCGAAGTCGAAATCAGTGTAGACTCTTTCCGCTTTCGTGGTGAAGTAGAGGAATCGTGCCCCGCGGAGACTTTCGCCAAGACTAGCGAGGTCTCGATGGTAGTCGATCTGGACCTCACTCCAATAGTCGAGGCCAGCGCGTCGGACAGCCTGATCATCGGTCCTGAAGCCGAGCTTGCCAACGAGGTGCAACCGGGTTCGCGAGGCGGCGCATAACCGGGCGATATTACCTGTATTGGGAGGAATCTCGGGTTCTACGAGCGCAATATGGAGGCGGTTATCACCCGAGCTCTCACTGGTCATCGATTTCTCTCGTTAACCCGCCACTTCCACTCTACGCAATCAATTGCCGCAGTACGTATGGAAGAATGCCCCCATGACGATAGTAGTCAATTTCGATCGGAGTATCGATCCTGAGGCGGACCGGCACGCTATCGCTCTCACCCGTTGTACGATGGATGACGAGGGTCACGTCCTGCTGCGGCCTGATACCTCCCTTAAGTCCCACCAGATCGAAAGTGTCACTGCCGTCGAGTTGCAGAGTCTGAGCACTTGTTCCCTCCTGGAACTGACAGGGCAGGACACCCATCCCGACAAGGTTGCTCCGATGAATACGCTCAAAACTCTGGGCGATGACGGCACCGACTCCAAGTAGCTTCGTTCCCTTCGCCGCCCAGTCGCGCGAACTCCCGGTCCCGTACTCCTGGCCACCAATGACTATTAGCGGGGTGCCCTCAGCCTGATATCTGACGGCCGCATCGAAGATGCTCATTCGTTCGCCACCCGGCTGAAGGACCGTCACGCCGCCCTCGACTCCGGGAACCATGAGGTTTTTGATTCTGACATTTGCGAACGTGCCCCGCGTCATGACTCGATCGTTGCCACGACGCGAGCCATAGCTGTTGAAGTCGGTGATCGCCACTCCGTGTTCCTGCAGATAAATACCTGCCGGGGACGTCGAACGGATCGAGCCCGCCGGGCTGATGTGATCTGTCGTCACCGAGTCCCCCAGAATCGCCAGCGGCCGCGCACCGACGATGTCAGCGAGCCGTTCGGCCCAGGTAGCAAACCCATCGAAGAAGGGGGGTTCCTGAATATATGTCGATTCCTCGTTCCAATCGTAGACGTCGCCGACGCTTGCCGGAATTTCGTTCCAGAGAGGATTCTGCTCAGCGAAGTTGGAATAGAGTCGGCGGAAAGTCTCCGGGTTGAGCGAAGCACTCATCGCGGCGCTGACCTCTTCGAGCGACGGCCAGATATCCTTGAGAAAGACATCGACCCCGGCGCTATCCTGCCCGATCGGCTCCCGGGTAAGATCGATGTTGACGCGGCCAGCAAGCGCGAAGGCGACGACGAGCGGCGGGCTCATGAGGAAGTTCGCCTTGATGTTCTGATGAATCCGAGCTTCGAAGTTCCTGTTGCCGCTCAAAACGCTCGCAGCCACCAGGTCATTCTCGACCACCACGGCTTCGATCCTCGGGTCGAGCGGGCCGGAATTCCCGATGCAGGTCGTGCATCCGTATCCAACCAGATTGAATCCCAACTCATCCAGGTATGGCTGAAGACCTGTCTTCGTCAGATAGTCCGTCACCACACGCGAGCCCGGAGCGAGTGATGCCTTCACCGTGGGTCTGGTGCGCAATCCTTTTTCGACGGCCTTCTTTGCCAGCAGGCCAGCCGCGAGCATGACGCTCGGGTTCGACGTATTGGTACAGGAAGTAATGGCGGCGATGACTACATCACCGTGCCCGACATCGATCGGCGTGTGAACTCCGTTGCCAGTGTGAAAGCGATGACTCAGGTCCTCCTCTGTCTTGCCGTAGCCGTGTTCCGCCGCCGGCTTCTGTAAGAGCTCCGTGAACTTTTGTTTCAAATCTCCGAGAACGATACGATCCTGCGGGCGTCTCGGACCGGCAATTCCTGGCTCGACCTCACCCAGGTCCAGTTCGACAGTGGCGCTATAGTCAACCTCGCCCTCGCGCGGGATACCAAAGAGTCCCTGCGCCTTGAAATAGTTGCGACAAGCCGAAACTATCTCATCAGACCGGCCAGTCGCAGAAAGATATCGGCACGTCTCATCATCAATCGGGAAAAACCCCATGGTGGCGCCATACTCCGGAGCCATGTTGGCGATGGTCGCGCGATCCGTTAACGCCAGCGATGTCGCCCCTTCACCAAAGAACTCGACGAATTTCCCGACTACCTTCGCGCGGCGAAGAATCTCGGTTACCCGGAGCACGAGGTCCGTCGCGGTAACCCCTTCGTTCAGCTTTCCCGTGAGGTGAACGCCAACCACGTCGGGGGTAAGAAAATAGACTGGCTGCCCGAGCATTCCAGCCTCTGCCTCAATGCCGCCAACGCCCCAGCCAACGACACCCAATCCGTTGATCATGGTTGTGTGCGAATCGGTGCCGACAAGGGTATCGGGATAGTGGATTCCATCCTTTTCGAGCAATCCCTTGGCAAGAAACTCAAGGTTCACCTGATGGACGATGCCGATCCCCGGCGGAACCACCTTGAAAGTGTCAAAAGCCTGCATTCCCCACTTCAGGAACTCATAACGCTCCCGGTTGCGCCTGAACTCAAACTCCATATTCTGACCGAAGGAATCCGTCGTACTCCAAAAATCGACCTGAACCGAATGATCGACCACAAGATCAACCGGTACGAGCGGCTCGATAATGCAGGGATTCTTCCCTAGACGCTCAACGGCCGAGCGCATTGCCGCGAGATCAACAAGCAGCGGCACACCGGTGAAATCCTGCAGCACGATTCTGGCGACAATAAACGGTATCTCTGCAGTGCGATCTGCATTCGGCGTCCAGTTAGCCAGGGTCCGAATGTCATCCTCTTTGACCCTCCTGCCGTCAAAGTTGCGGAGCACGGATTCGAGGACAATTCTAATACTCACGGGTAATCGCGAGATCGGCCCGACTCCAGCCTCCTCGAGGCGAGGAAGGGAGTAATACTGGCCAGTGCGGTTGTCGCCAAGATCGAATGTCTGAAGGGTTCCAAAAAGATTGTGTGCCATTGTCTCTCGCCTGACTGGCCCTTGATGGGCAATTAGTGCGGTTGCAAGTGGAAAAATGTGGTGGTACCGGTCCGTCTCAAGCCCGTCTGCCGTCTCTGGGATTTTTCAATAGTAAGGTAAACAGCAAGTCTAAGGTTGCTCACTGATTAAGGTCAAGGAAGACTGCGAGCCGGCGTGGCAGTCTCTCGTGCCGGACTCAACCTTTAACGCAAAGGGACATGCCAATGTCGCCCTTCTCTACTTCGTGTTTTTCGCTTTCGCGTTTCGTGTCCCTTTGCATGAAGCGATGAGTGGCGCGGTTGAAACCGGACACGCTACCATCGTGGATTCTTCTTGGACGGCAGGCGAATAGAGGAGTAGCATCGTTGGGGAGTCTTTCATTTACGGTGCGGTCTCATAAGGCGCACGCTGATCGGATCGCGGTACGAGACAAGTATGGCCATACACAGCAAGAGACAGGAGCACAAACCGGGAGCCAGAATGCTGCTCCAGTCCGAGGAACCGGTCGAGCTTCCTCCAGCCGAAATCAATCTCGACGGGGTGACATTCGAACGCGAAGAGTTCAGGCTCTATCTCGAGCAGCTGACCGAAAGGCTCGCTGCGGGAGTCAGCGCCCAACCAGCGCCGGTCGTCATGAGCGACTCCATCTTCGTTATCGACGGGCTGACCCGCTCCTTCTGGGTCCGCATCTGGCATCTTGATCCCGAACGCACTCGCATCGACAGGATGCACATTACCAGTTGCCTTCCGCGTATCCCCGGCCTCCGGCTGCCAACGCTTAAGTAGCTGCCGAATCTCCTGATCCTGGCTCCTTGCCCTGCCCCCCGCTCCCCTGACCGGCCCCTGGTCCTCGGCGAAGTTCTGAAACTTTCTGCACCTCATGCGCACACACTGTTCGTAATCAAGAGTGTTGAGGTCTTTACATCTTTTTGGGGTTTTCGGGAACAGTCCCCCGAGGAGTGCCGTATGAAGGGCAGACGGAAAGCGTTTGAGGCAGCTACTCGTGCAGTTACTTTTGATCATCCGGGCTTCGGAGTGTCAGCTATGGCTAGCAAGAAATCACGAAAACTTACTTTTGGAATTGTCGCACTGCTCCTCGTGGCCGCCCTCGGTGTGGTTGGATTCAAGGTGGTCTCCAGACCAAGTAATGAAATCGACAGTTCTCGTTTGGTTGTGGTCGAACGTGGCAACATTACGCGCTCGGTCGTCGCTACTGGCAAGATCGAGCCCATTGCCAAGGTCGAGATCAAGTCGAAGGCCAACGGAATCATCAAGGAACTGAAGGTTGAGGTTGGTGATTTTGTCAGAACCGGGGAAGTGCTGGCCGAACTCGACAAGGAAAACCTTGCGGCGCGCGTGCGCGAATCCAATGCGGCTCTGATTGGCGCCGAAGCCAACCTCAAGGCAGCGCAGGCACAGCTCGACAAGAATCGCATCGAAGCAGAAGGGCCTGATGTCCCCTTTACCCGGCGCAACCTTGAGCGCGCCGAGAAGCTCCTCGAAGAGGGAGTGCTGCCTCAACAGAGCTATGACGACTCTCGCAGCGCCCTCGAGATGGCTGTCAATCGGCAAAATATCGCGCGCTCTCAGCTCTCCGTCAGCGAGGCAAAGATTGCTCAGGCTCGAGCTGAAGTAGCGCAGGCACAGGCCGCGGTAGATCGCTCCGACGAGGAGCTCAACAACGCCACCATCCGCTCGCCCATAGACGGTATGGTGCTCTCGAGAGATCTCGAGATCGGCAGTCCCGTATCGTCAATTCTGAATATGGGCTCAGCCGCAACTCTGGTGATGGTATTGGGCGACATCAGTCAGGTTTATGTCCGGGGCAAGGTCGATGAAGCTGATATCGGCGTCGTTCGATTGTCACAACCAGCGCGAATCAAGGTCGAGACCTTCAAGGGAAAGCAATTTGAGGGTACTGTCACGCAGATATCTCCGCTCGGTGTCGACAAGGATAATGTCGTCACTTTCGAGGTAAAGGTTTCAATCAAAAACCCAGGTGGAGAACTAAAGGCCAACATGACGGCCAACGCTGAAATCGTGCTTGAGGAGCATAACTCGACATTGATCATTCCCGAGAGCGCTGTCATTTATGATGGCCAGCGAAATGCTACTGTCGAGGTGCCTGCGCCTGGCTCACCCAAGGGCCGTGAGAAAGTCGCCATCAAGGTCGGAATTGGCAACGGTACGCGAACCGAGGTTCTCGAGGGTCTCAACGAAAAGCAGAAGATTATCCTGCAGTAAAAATCTCCCGATGGCCCATCCCGCAAGAGACAACCGGCGCGAAACTTGTCCCATCACTGATCGTCCGAAATGAAAGAGCTCCTGGCACAAACGTGGTCAAATCTGACCGCCAACAGGCTCCGCAGCTTCCTGACTATGTTTGGGATCACCTGGGGGGTGGTCTCGATCGTTCTGCTCTCGGGCGTCAGCGTGGGTTTCCAGCGCGGCAACACCGCTGTCCTGCGCGAACTCGGAAAGAACATCGTCATCATCCGCAACGGACGAACAAGCAAACAGGCAGGCGGCGAAAGAGCGGGAAGGATCGTCCGCCTCGACATCAACGACGTTCTCGCGCTCAAGGAGAAATCAAAGCTTCTCGAGTTCGTAACACCGGAACTGATGCGCGGCGGTGTCCAGGCGAAAAGCAGCTTCAATGCGAGCTCCACTCAGCTCAGCGGTGTCTGGCCCGTCTACCAGGACATCAGGACCATCGAGGTTGATCGTGGCCGGCTGATGACCGAGGTCGATAGCCGTGAAGCGCGCCGAGTCCTCATCATCGGCTTTGACATGTGCAAGCAGCTCTTCGCTGAACGCGACCCGATCGGTCGCGAGGTAACTCTCAACGGACTGCCTTACACGGTCATTGGTCGAGTGCGGAAGAAGGAACAGGATTCGAACTACACAGGACCCGATAACAATCGAATGTTCCTGCCATATGAATCGATGAGAAAGGACTTTCCGCATCCGGGCGCGCAGGACACAGCCGATTCAGTATCGGCAATTATCGCGGCGCCGTTCGAACGAGTCGCGGAGGAACTGGTCAAGCTGGTTGGTCGCGAAGGGAAGATAAACTTTGAACAGGGTGGGCCGATAGAGAACGAAGTGCGCGCAATTCTCGCCGTTCGTCATAGTTTTGATCCGACGGATCGCGAAGCAATCTCCATGTGGAATACAACGCTCTCGACCGTCTTCTTCGATAAGATGATCACGAGCATGAACGAGTTCTTTGTCGCGGTCAGCATCATCACGCTTGCCCTGGGCGGAATTGGTGTCATGAACATCATGCTCATTTCAGTCAAGGAGCGCACCAGGGAGATTGGTATCCGCAAAGCCCTTGGCGCGACATCCAATGATGTGCAACGACAGTTCTTTTCCGAAGGTCTCCTGCTGACGCTGCTCTCGGGTGTGGTCGGCCTCGGTATCGGCTACGGTCTCTGCCAACTCATCAACCTGCTGCCGCTCCCCGCGCGTTTTTCGGGCATGATCATCACCTGGCAGACCGCCGCGTTCGCCGTGGGAGTGCTCGCCCTCATTGGCATCGCCGCGGCAACATATCCGGCCCGGCGTGCTGCTGCCCTGCCACCCATCGAGGCGCTTCGCTATGAAATGTAATGCGAGAAACCGAAGTGTGTGCGGATGCTGATCAAGGAGATCTTTTTTCAGGCCTATTACGCGCTCGTTGGCCATCGATTCCGGGCAGGCATGACGATGCTCGGGATCGCCTGGGGAATTGTCGCGGTAGTTCTCATGATGGCCTATGGAAACGGGTTCCACAATGCGCTGCTCTACGGTTTCCGGATGGCATTCTCAGAAGGCACGGTAGTGGTCTGGAACGGTCAGACGAGCATGCAGGCGGGTGGCGAGAGAGCGGGCAAACGAATTCGCTTGAAGGAGGAGGATGCCGAGGCGCTTCGTGACCTGGGGCTGATCAAACGCGTCAGTCCCGAATACATCGAGACGCTGCCGCTCGCCTATGGAACAAAGCAAACTTCAGCGGGCGTCAGAGGAATTGCGCCAGAGTACGGGGTCATGCGGCAGGAGATTGCCGAGGAGGGCCGCTTCATCAACGAAGAGGACACTGAAAAGCGGCGGCGTGTTGCCTTTCTCGGATCGGAGGTGGCTCGGAAGCTCTTTGGAAACAGCCCGGCTGTGGGTGAGACAATCCGCATCGCGGGGCTTTCGTTTGAAGTCGTCGGCGTCATGATTCAGAAGGTGCAGATCTCCTCCTATTACTCCCCGGACAAATACTGCGTCTTTGTGCCCTTCACCACGGTCAATCAGCTATTCCATCAGGCCTATGTCGATAACCTGGTCTTCCAGACCATCAACCCTGCTCTGCAGCCTCAGGCCGTAAAGCAAGTTCGCGAAGTCCTCGCTGCGCGGCACGGCTTCGACCCACGCGACCCTCGCGCCGTGACCATGAACGACTCAGTGGAAAATAATAAGGTGATCAGCGGAATCACGGGCGGTCTGAAGGTGATTCTCAGCATCATCGGCGCACTGACCCTCATGATCGGTGGCATTGGTGTCATGAACATTATGCTCGTCTCCGTCACCGAACGAACTCGCGAGATCGGCGTTCGAAAGGCCCTCGGCGCGCGTCGGCGCCATTTGTTGCTCCAATTCATGCTCGAAGCCCTCGCCATCACCCTCTTTGGAGGCCTGCTCGGGATGATCTTCTCCGTGGCACTCGTCAAACTCGTGGGGACGCGGCCGTTTATGGCCGAGCTGCTCGAAGACCCGACGCGAATGACTGATATTCACCTCCTTCTCTCCTTCGATGTCCTTCTGACTGCGACAGCGATTCTGATACTGGTCGGTGTCATCAGCGGACTCTGGCCAGCCGTCCGCGCCTCACGACTCGATCCGATCGAATCGCTCCGCTACGAATAGGTCGAATGCTTTCCCCAGCGGCCGTGGGCTAGCTCTCCCTGTCAGTCGCCTGACGGTACTTCAGCATGGCTCGTACAACCCCTCGCAATGGCGTGGGCTTCAGACCGAGTCCTCGATTCTGCGCTCCGATCTCGAATGCAATGCGCCATTGTCGGAACAGCAGAGAATAGGCCTTTGCAATGCGGTTTTTGGGATCGTAGATGCTCGTCGCCTCCGACGTCACTCCATTGAGTTCTATCACGCGCAGACCTCGCCCAGCCGAGAGGTCCGCCGCCGAATCCACCTTCAGGTCGTACCTTCCAAAAAAGAAGCCACGATAGGTCTGGGAGATCTCGTCGACACGTCGTTCGAGCGCATCGGTCCTGAACCGCTCGCCATCCAGAAAGACCGCGCCCCGACAATGCGTTCCTAACTCGACAAGGCGGACGACCTCGCCTTCATTCGGAACCCACTCGAGCCTGTCCTCCTCCTGCGCCAGAAAGAAGCGAGCCATCGACACCGTGCGATCATCGTCGAGTATCAGCGCCTCAAGATTTCTCCTGCCATCCCCCGTCAGGACAGGAAGGCGTTTCTCTGTGATCGCCAGTAAACGCCCTTGCGCTTCGCCTGGCAGTCGATAATAAAAGACTCCGTACTCTTCGCCAGGAACAAATTCCTGCACGATTGAATCAGTACGCGCACTGTTGAGATAAGACTCAAGGTGAGCTTCCGACCTGACGATCTCGACACCGGCGCCCCGCTGGCCCGCGTCCGGCTTCAGCACCACTGGAAAGGTCAGTCTCTCGTCCGCCATAAAGGTGAGCGCGATCGCGGTGCGCGCCGGGACGGGAAGCTTGGCGGGCATCAAGCGAAACCGCGCGACCGCACCCGATGCGCCGGACAGACCATTGAGTATTTCCGTCTTGGACTCACCGATAAAACCGCCCTCAGGGATCGCTGGATTGGCAAGCGTAAAAAGCGTCACACTCCGGTACCGGATCATGAGCCAAATAATGTAGATGACTACTGGCGCGTAGAACACGACGGGCGGCCAGAACTCCCAGTGCCTGAGTCGTCGCCAGGTCCCTAAGAGCAACCGTCGACCTCGTCGCGTTGCCAACCGGGTGATCAATCGGATGACCACGAGGGTCGCGCCGATGGCCAGCGCAACGCGGGGAAACAGATTCACCCGATCGGAAAGTAGTCTCCGCGTCAGCTCGCCTCCAAAGAGCATCGATGCCCCAACCAGCAGCGGTGTCCAAACCAGACAAGCCATGAGAAAGTAACCACTAAACTTCAGGATGCTGGTGTCAAGAACCCCTGCCGCGAAATATGTTGGCAGTCTCATTCCGGGAAAGAAGCGACTGGCGAGGATGACCGCAGCACCGCGACGTCTAAACCAGGCGGAGGATCGATCCACGGCCGCGCTGCGGATGAACCATTTAAGCGGTGCCTTACCCAACGCCGGCCGCCCCAAATACCTTCCCGCCGCGAACAGGAGAAGGTCCCCGACAAATATTCCGACGACACACGCCGCGGTCACAAGGAAAAAGCCAGCGCGCCCCTGAGCCACCATGAGGCCCGCTGCGATACAGGTCAGATCCTCGCTAACCAGCGTCCCAATCGCCAGCAGCACAAAGATTACGAACGCGGCCACGCCAACTGCCTTTGGCACCGTTGAAGAATCAAACGGTTTCTCTGACTCCAGGATACGAGCCAGATCGGCAGTCTCGCGCGTCGCGACCGTACCTGCTTCAACTGCGTCGAGAAACGCGGCGATAGTGGGCGCCGCCGCCTTCGGGTTGAGAAAAACCATGAAGTGATCGAGTGGGGTTATTCGCAGGTCGCTTTGCGGAACCAGACGATGATGTTCCAACGCCGCCTGAACCGGAACCAGGTAATCCTCTCTCCCGTGGACGATCAGCATCGGACCGCGATAGCGCCCAAGAATCTTGCGCAGCGGCCGCTGATCCGTGTCGTAGAAGTTGCGCGCGTACTCGACACCAAACAGGGCGTTGTCCAGATAGCCAAAATGAGGAATCAGCTCGCGGATAGACCATAGAAACGCGAGCTGAACTCCATGGATCAGGTGGTTGATATGGTACTCGCCGAGCAGCTCCATCTCCTGAACGCCGATGGACGAAAGCATCGTCACGGAAGCGACCCGCTGAGGTGCAAGGTCGGCCAGCGTTAAGGCGACTCCTCCCCCCATACTGAAGCCAACCAGGTGGGCTCGTTCGATACCCAGCGCGTCCATCAGCTGAAGCACGTAATCCGCATGCGCGAGAATCGAATAGTCCGGGATCTCTCGCGTCGACCTCCCGAAGCCGGGCAGATCGGGCGCAATCATTCGACGACTTTGACCAAGCAGGGGGGCGAGCAGCTCGAAGTCAGTGCCATGCCCCGGGCTGCCGTGCAGCAGTATGACGGGCAAATGCGCTGCTGGTTGGGAGGGAAGATTGGAGACGGGAGGGGCCGCTGCCTCATCTGGCTTGAACTCGATGTAAGCCATCGGAGCCCGTTTGTCAGTGCGATGGTCACCAACAACTTCACGCACCTCGACCGACTGAGATGAAGGCGTGCTCACCCTCGCGACACCTTGCCTTTTCAAAGTAGAAAGAGCAAGCAGGCCGATGTAGAGCAGTAGCGCGAAGAGTAGCCACCTGCGGGCGCGGTGTTCGGGCATGGTCGAACCTAGTAACGCGCGGGAAAATATTCGGGATTCCGCGCTGCAACCTCTTTCACCCCCTGGTCCGTAATGATCGGCACGAAGTCTGTGCTGGCCTTTTCCCAAAGGCGGCGCGCAAGCACTTTGCGATCGGTTTCGCAAAACGGGGTGTCCCCGAACTTGAGTATGGCATCGAAGCTATCGAGCCGCAGCATCTGGAGGAAATGTGAAAGAAACGTCATCTCACCCCACCAGCAGACCGACAGAAATGCGGGTTTCTCTTGAGGGGGTGTTCGATAACTGATCGTCGCCAGCGAAACTGGCAGGCCCAGGCGCGCGGCTGGCTCGAGCAGCCCCGGCCGAAAAGGCAGGACCTGATCGCCTTTTGTGCTGGTTCCCTCCGGGAAGAGCACGATGCCATATCCGTCATTCATTGCCCGTTCGATACGGGTAATGACGCGTGGGATATCCTGGAAGTGCGCCCGATCAACAAAGATTGTGTCAACTGACTTCGCCAGCATGCCGACGACTGGCCACTGGGCAATGTCGCTCTTGGCGATAAAGACGCAATCCAGTTGCGATGCGATGTTGATGATGTCGAGATAGCTCAGGTGATTGGCTACCAGAAAGAAGGGAGCTGCAGGCGGCACGCCAGACGGGACAAGTCTCATACCGATAACACGGGCTACACCTCGCGCCCATGTTCGAGTCGTTCGGTTCCGCCAGTACTTCTGTTTCTCGCGGGAGTTCCTCGTCAGCCACCTGAGGGTCATCCAACTACAAAACATTGTTACCGTGACGAGACCGAGCAGCAGCAAGCGCTTCACTACACGAAGGAATCGCATTTATCGAGTCCGGAATCACTCACCGAAGAAGAGCCGGTGGCTGGCAACATCCATGGCGGCAGTATCAAAGAGGACTAGAAAATCGATCGTTTTGAACTGACGATCGATTGCCGGGGGGCTGCATACCTTGGCCCCGAAGCGCAGATAGGTGCGAAAAAGCCGCGGGAGATTAACCTCAATTGCCTCCCCTTCAGATTCGCGGGAGTGAGCCCTACATTCGAATTCGGCTCGGGGCTCGGCGAAGACCTCCGGGTGCACGAGATGCTGCCGCCTGAGGTAATCGTAAGTGGATAGACCGAACCCGGGGTCCTGACTGGTCAGCGAACAGCAGCCAAAGAGAAACCGCTTTGCGTTGAAGCGGCAATAGGAAGCCAGTCCCTTCCAGAGGAGAAACAGTACCTGGGTGTTTCTGTGTTCCGGAAGGATGCAGGCGCGACCAAGCTCGACCGATTGATCGACGATGTTCATGGGAATCGCAGACAGGTCGAACTCATTTGCAGAGTAGAAGCCGTGTGCCGTAGCCGCCATCGCACTTGTTTGAATCCGGTAAGTGCCGACGAGCTGCTCGTATCGCGAATCGTAAACTGCCAGGTGATGGCAGCTCCGATCATAGCGATCGCGGTCACGCCCCGTCGCGAATGATGAGTCGAGCCCCTCGCCAAGTTCAAGGTTAAACACTTCGAAACGAAGTCGAAGCACCTTGTCTAACTCATCGAGAGAATCGACGAAGCGAACGAAGTAGCGCCCGTCGCGTATTTCGTCGGCAGGCAGACCGTCGCGGAATGTCGGGTAAGCGACATCATCGGGTGCCCAGGTCGCGGTCTCGTTCAGCAACATGATGTACTCTCGCTACTGATGTCATGACTTTGATCGCGGGAGCCATTCCCGGAGTCTGGGGCGCCCGCCGAAATGAACGGGAGGAGTATAGGTCGAGATATTGTGGGGAGCAATATTTACGTCACGCTCCTTTGCTTGGCGCAAACACGCCTCACCTGAGATGAGCGGCGGATGGTTTTCTATTCTGCGTGCCGGCGATCGCAGCCGATGCTTAAACCTTGGCGGAGGGTTTCGGGGGTACTGGGGTAGGCGTAGTCGGTTTGAAGTCATCTCATGGTCTTTCGCGGTAAGTGAACGATTTGACCTGAACGGTGCCGGTTGGGGAACAGGAAGACTCACGCGAAGGCCGTAGGGGCGGGGCTTGTCC
>JBDTUW010000015.1:0-16651 GCA_040007555.1 Acidobacteriota bacterium
GATCGAACGCCTGGGACGCTCGATTTCCACGGTTGTTCCGGATCTGAATTCGCGGGCGGGAATTCTACCCGACCCGACGCGACCGGGACAGACAATACAGGTAACTGTCAATCCGCTGGTCAAACCCTATCTCGACTTGTATCCGCTGCCCAACGGGCCAAATTTTGGAGATAGTCTGGCGAGTTATCTGTTTGGCTTCAAGCAGACGATTAATCAGAGCTACGTGACTGGACGAGTCGATCACAATCTCAACGATAGGCACCAGGTCTTCGGCAGGTATACCTTTGACGACGCCGACCAGCAGCTGCCCACCGACTATCCGCAATTCCCGAGGAATTTCCTTTCGCGCAATCAGTTCTTCACGGGCGAGTACCGATGGATTCAGTCGCCGAAGACATTGAGCACCTTCAGGCTTGGTTTTAGCCGAACTCGCGTGGGACAGGATGTACAAGCCAACGTGCCGTCGGGCCTGACGCCCTTCGTGCCTGGGCGGGCAAGCATTGGTGGTATCGACATCGGTGGAATTCCTGGTCGACTGGGCCCGCAAACCTCAGTCAACGTGCAGGTGACCCAGAATGTGACGAGCTTCGAATATGGTCTGACCCGAACGCAGGGAAAGCACCTGCTGAAGGGGGGGGCTCTGGTTGAGCATTACCAGGACAACCTTTACAACCCGACCTTTTCGCTGGGAATTCACACTTTTGCCAATGTCAGGGGATTCCTTCTCGGTACGCCAACGCGGTTCCTTGGACTGACGCCAACCGGCGCCCTGGATCGCTACTGGCGCTTTACACTCTTCGGCTTCTATCTTCAGGATACATTTCGCGTCAATTCGAGACTGACTCTCAATGGTGGTCTGCGTTATGAATTCGCAACGCTGCCGGTCGACATCTACGGCCGGGATTCAGCCCTCATTAATCTGACGGACCCGGCGCCAACCGTCGGCAAGCTGTTCCAGAATCCTACGTACAAGAACATATCTCCGCGCGTCGGCTTCGCCTGGGATATCTTTGGCGATTCAAAGACAAGTCTGCGCGGCGGATACGGGACGTACTTCAACACTAATAACCAGCAGAACCTCATCGTGACAATCACGAACCCGCCGGCGACACCCCGGATCAGTATCGCCAGCGCCGGCGCGTTCCAGGTCTCGTTTCCTGTTCCCCAGTTTGAGCGTGGTCTCGGAAACACCATTCGACCCGTCGAGTGGAATATCAAGAATCCGTATGTTCACGTTTGGAACCTGAACCTCCAGCGAGAGCTTCCCGCGAATATTCTTGTCACCCTCGGATACGCCGGAACGAGGGGCATTCACCTGCTTCGAAGTGGAGATGTCAATATTCCGACTCCAACCCGACAGGCCGATGGAACCTACTTTTTCCCGGCGAACGCGGCCACGCTGAGACCGAATCCGAACTTTACGACTATCGAGTTGAAGCGTGCAGACGGAGATTCCTGGTACAACGCGATGATCTTCGAGGTGCGGAAGCGTTTCTCATACGGGGTCGCTCTGCAATCGTCCTACACGTTCTCGAGGAACATCGACAATACTCAAGCCTCGACCTTCTTTTCGGATGCAACGAATGGAACGACATCGGCTTTCCCGGCGCTGCCTGGTCTTGACTACAACAAGGGTCTTGCGGATTTTCACGCCAAGCACAATTGGGTCCTCAATTTTACCTGGGAGCTGCCTTTGGGACAGGGGATGAGTGGAGCAAAGGGCAAGGCACTCAGCGGTTGGCAATTCATGGGAATTGCGCAAATGAGAAGCGGGAATCCTTTGACTGTCTTTGTCCAGCGCAATCGGTCTCGTTCGCAATGGGCGCCTTCGCTGGGGCCGGGTCTGGGACTTGATCGACCGAACCTCGCTCCGGGACGCACCTACGAGAATGCAGTCACGGGCAATCCGGAACGTTACTTCGATCCCACCGCATTTCAGTTGCAGCCGGACGGTGTAGTGGGTACTCTGGGACGTGGTGCGCTGATCGGGCCGAATCTCAGAACCTTTGATTTGTCGTTGCTCAAGAACACCAGGATCCGGGAGGCACTCAACATTCAGTTTCGCGTCGAGGCCTTCAATCTCTTTAATCGCGCAAATTTTGGTAATCCAAGTCTACTTGCCTTCACCGGCGCGCCCGGCGTAGCGACTGAGGCCCCAATCTCCTCGCTGGGGCTGATTCGTTCTACGGTAACTTCGGCACGTCAGATACAGCTTGGGTTAAGACTTGTTTTCTAGCGGTCTTCATTGTTAGTCGGGAGGAAATATGAATCTCAATATCCAGGAACTACTCAGCCAGCAACTCGGTGGTGGGGCCATTCAACAGCTTAGTCAGCAGATTGGTGCTGACGAGGAGACGACCAGCAACGCCGTCACTGCGGCATTGCCCATGCTGCTGGGCGGTCTGGCACGCAATGCACAATCACCGGAGGGGGCCAGCTCGTTGCTTGGTGCCCTGGATCGAGATCACGACGGGAGCGTGCTCGACGACATAGCCGGTTATCTGGGACAAGGCGGCGGCGCCGAGGGTAATGGAATTCTCGGCCACGTTTTTGGCTCAAACCGGCAGAATGTCGAATCGGGTATCAGTCAGGCAAGCGGACTCGATCTCAGCCAGGTGGCTCGGCTGCTTCCGCTGCTGGCCCCGATCGTCATGGCAGTGCTTGGCAGAACACAGCGCCAACAGGGGCTCGATGCCCCTTCGCTTGCGGGTGTGCTTGGCCGGGAGAGCCAGCAGGCAGAGGCTTCATCACCCCTCATGGGCATACTCTCTCAGGTGCTTGATTCAAATCGTGACGGGTCGGTCATGGACGATGTCGCCGGAATGCTCGGTGGCCTTCTCGGTGGAAGACGCTAGGCCGGTTTTTTTTGGTTTTGGATTTTAGATTCTGGATTTTAGATTCTGGATTGGATTGTCAGGTCGATTAGCACCTGCCTGTCCGCAGGCGTGAGCTTGGGAGAACTCACCAACAGGGAATCCAGGGAAATTAGCGACACCGGGTGACCGCGACATGGAGGGACCAGGGTGAGTGTGCCGAGTCTGACGATGAACAAGAAGGGAAACAGTAGACCTATGCTATGGATTGTCTTCGCGCTTGGTGCGGCGCTTTCGTGGGGCATTTATGGGGCCATGCTTCACAACGGGCAGGTCAAGCTGGGGAATCCGCTTCGTGCGCTGCTATGCGTCGGGATTGCGTACTTCCTTATCGGCGTACTGGTCCCGGCGGCGGGACTGTGGTCGCAAGGACAACTCAGCATGAACGGCTTCAATCGCGCTGGAACAACCACCGCGATCGTTGCCGGAGCTCTTGGCGCCATCGGGGCGGCGTGCATCATCTGGGCGTTCAAGGTCGGCGGTCTGCCCACCTACGTCATGCCGCTTGTGTTCGGCGGGGCGCCTCTGATCAATCTGCTGGTGTCAATGTGGATTCACCCGCCCAAGACCGCTCCCAGTCCGCTGTTTTATATTGGCTACTTTCTGGTCGTCGGTGGCGCCAGCATGGTTCTATATTTCAGACCGCAGAGTTGATGGGAGATGTGCATGACTTTCCGAAGCGTCGCGGAAGTGCTGGAGATAATTGGCGGAACGCACACCGAACTGGTTCAGGAGGTGGAGGGGCTTGCGGACGAGCAGCTCCATTTTCGGCCGTCGGACGATTGCTGGACCATTGCCGAGATCGTCGAACATGTCGCGATCGTCCAGGAGGGAATGGGGAAGATCACCAGCAAACTGGTCCGGGAGGCAGAGGCGGCGGGGAAGCAGGCCAGTCCGGATAGAACCTTCGAGCCGGTGAGCACCGGCTTCGTTCCCTCCAGATCGTCTTTGCGGCTTCAGGCGCCTTCGAATGTTCGGCCGGTGGGCGGGATACCTATTCCAACTTCTCTCGACAAACTGCGGATTGATTATGATCGTATTCGCGAGATGCGACCGCGGATCGAGGCTGTCGATATTGGCGCATTCACGTTTCCACACCCTGCCTTTGGCGCCTTGACAGGGTATCAATGGCTTGGTCTCCTCGGTGTCCACGAGAATCGCCACATCGAGCAGATAAGAGAGATCAAGTCCGCCGCCGGTTTCCCCCCAGCCTAACCCGCGCAAGAAACAACTCTCGCTTTCTCATTGCCCAGCTCGCGATGGCCGGTCAGTGCTGACCGCATCGCCCGCAAGCCATTTCTTCAGCCAAGCCTGAACCTCCTGATAAAAGAAGCGGCTGTTTTCGGCCCTTTGTATCCAGTGATTTTCTTCGGGAAACACGATCAACTTGCTCGGTATCCGCAATCTCTGGTGAATGCTCCAGTTCTCGAGCGAATTATTGATCGGCACACGGAAATCGTTCTCCCCCACCGTAATCAGCATCGGCGTCTTGAAGTTCTTTGCCAACCTCGCTGGGTTTTGCTCGCGCCAGGTCGGGCCCTGCTCCCAAACCGGGCCACCGTTGTTGACCTCGCGCGAATATATCGTGTCGCTCGTTCCCCATTGAGATTCGAGATTTACCAAACCCGCATGGCTGATGAGACACTTGTACCTCGTCGTGCTGGCCTGCAGCCAGTTT
Organism: Acidobacteriota bacterium; assembly: GCA_040007555.1. Lineage (GTDB taxonomy): Bacteria > Acidobacteriota > Blastocatellia > RBC074 > RBC074 > JANNRD01. The sequence goes on from JBDTUW010000015.1 coordinate 4,552, forward strand.
GCCAGGTGACCGCCATAGCTCGCTCCGCCCGCAGCCTGTCGCGACGAATCAACAAACTTAAAGAGCTTGATCGCTTCGTCAGCGGCTTCATTGATCTCCTCACCGGGACCCTTCAACGGATCTCCCTGAATCTCCTGCGCGAACTTTTCGCCATAACCAGTCGAACCCGTGTAGTCCGTCAAGAGAACGACATATCCGGGCTGTGCCAGCAAATGATAGTTCCAGCGAACAAAAAACTGATCACGCCACATCGAATGCGGGCCGCCATGTATCAGGACAAAGAGAGGGTACTTTTTGTTCTCGTCGAAACCCGGTGGAAGCGCAACAAAGCTATGGATGCGCTTTCCGCGTTTTGAAGTAAACCAGAACTGCCTCAAGTCCTGCCAATCGAGGGAGTCAACGCGGTTCTGGTTGAAGCTGGTGATCGATTGCTGCCGCTTCTGCGCGACATCGATGCGCACGATTTCGGCGGGGCTTGTCGCGCTCTCCCAACTTGCAAACAGTGCCGGCGAAGCTCCCTTTGACGAGCCGGTCAGGCCCGAAAACACGCCCTTCTTCAGAGTGATCTCCGGCTTTACCTCCCCGCCCGCTGCCGGAGCCGAGTAAAGATGCTCAAGGCCTGCTTCCTCAGCAGTCAGATAGAGCGTTCTGCCATCCGGGGACAAGACGAAGCTCGAGACCGAACGATCGAAACCTCCGGTCAATACCTTTGGATCGCTCGCCGCCGGCCACGGTTGACTTGCCAACCGCGTGAGACTGTACACCTTGTCTTTGATATTTGGTGAGATCAGCGAGTAGAGCGTCGCGCCATTCTGACTGAACCGCGGCGCGGAGAAGCTATCGCTGCCCTTTGTCAGCGGCCGAGGCTCACCTCCGCTCGCCGCTACCTGAAAGAGCTGGGTGCTGGTTTCGGCGTACGCCGCGGCATCACGATCAGTTGACGCGACAAAGACGATGGATTTTCCGTCTGGGGACCAGATGGCATCGAGCTCTTCGCTGCCCGAAGTTGTGCGGCCGGCGAACCCGGGCATCTGGACGAGTCTGGTGCCCGCCAGCAAATCCTTCGCCTGTGAACCCTGGTCGAGGCTTTGGACAAACACGTGAGTTTCGGTGTCGTCCAGCCACCGATCCCAGTTGCGTATCGGGAATCCCTCATAGACTCGGGCGCGATACTTGCGCGCGCGGCGCTCAGCTGCCGCCTTCTTGTTCGCTTCGTCATCGGCCGCTCCTGGATACACGGTGCTTGTAAAGAGCAGAGCAGTGCCATCCGGCCTCCATTGAGGCGCGCGAGCGCCTGTGGAAAGAGACGTCGCGCGAACTGCCTCGCCACCTGAAGCGATGTCGAGAATGTATATCTGGGCGGCTTCGTCTCCATCGCGGCGCGCGACAAATGCAAGTCTGCGCCCATCGGGACTCCAGGCGACTCCGCTCTCGCCGCCACGTGAGGATGTCAATCGCCGAGCCGGGCTGCTTCCATCACCGGCGACCACCCACAAGTCAGATGACTGATCCTTCTCGTCATAGGCCGGCTCGACAACGGAGAAAACGACCCATTTGCCGTCGGGGCTGGGCGTTGGCGCGCCAACGCGCTTCATGAGCCAGACGTCCTCGTGGGTGATGGCCCGCTTCGTCGCGGTGCGTTGAGCAGGAACGGGCGCGGCAGCCGGGAGCACAAGCAGCGCCAGAAACAGCAGCATTCTTACTCTTGATAACATAGTGTGGACCTGGAATTCGCGCTTCACTTCTTTGCAGTTCGTTTGCCGATGCAATACAGATGCAGGGCCGTGCGGATAAAAATCTGACCATCGGAGATGGCCGGGGAGCTGAGACAATAATCGCTAAGGGCATTTTCAGCGATTATTTCAAATGTGGGCCCGGTCTTGAACACCGTCGTCAATCCATCTTCATTGGTGACGTAGATTTTGCCATCTGCGAGAACCGGGGATGAGCTGTAGGTGCCGGTCTTGAGCCTCTGTTGGCCGTAGATCTCCTTGCCAGTTTTCTTGTCGAGACAAAAGACGACGCCGTTGTCGCGAATGATGTAGAGACGGTCCCCCTCGATAACGGGTGTCGGAACATCGGGTCCATTGCTAAAGGTCCACGCTACGTGCGAAGAGGTGACGTCGCCGCTACCTCCGGCGCGAACCGCAAGGTATGGCTTGTACTTGCTTCCAACAAAGATCATGTCATCTGAAATAAGCGGCGAGTTAACGATGCGATAATAGGGATTGTTTTCAGGGTTGAGGCCATAGGCGCGCCAGATCTCCTTGCCAGTCGCCGGATCGTGACCGGTGACACAATCACCACCGCTGATAATCAGTTCGGTTTTCGTTCCCAGCTTCAGCAGGCCGGGTGTGATGTAGGAGTCGGGAGACTCCATGACAGCAGGAGTCGGTCGTTCCGCTCGCCAGGTCGTCTTTCCAGTCTTTGCGTCGATTCGGAGCAGATATGAGGGCTCGTCAGTCCTCATTCCGTGGAGCACTGGGACGAAGAGCGAGTTATCGTAAAGAAGCGGCGACGAAGCGTATCCCCAGTTCAGTCCGAACTTGCCGTAATCCTTTTGGATGTCCCGCGCCCAAACTTCATTACCGCGGAAGTCAAAGCATTTGAGACTTCCCGTTCCAGTCATCACCCAGACGTTACGGCCATCAGTGACGGGTGAGGGCGATGACATATTTTGCTTGCGCATCTTTATGTTGCCGATCCCGAGGGGCTTTTTCCAGAGAATAACTCCCCGATTGCGATCGAGCGCCCAAAGAGAAAGCACCTCCTTCTCGGCGACATTGAGAAAGATCGTATCGCCCCAAATGATTGGGGTCGAACCGCTCCACTCGGGCATCGCGATTTTCCAGGAGACGTTTTCGTCGGGTCCCCACCGAACCGGGAGGTTTCTCTCACTGCTGACGCCATTGAGGAGCGGACCACGCCACTGTGGCCAGTTTTCGGCTGAGACACCCGCGATGGACAGACTGACGAGCAAAAGCGCCATGGAAATTCGACGTCGCATTACTAAGCCTCCAGAGTTGATTTTCATGATAGTAGTCCAGGCGACACACGCGCGCCAAGCCATTGCTCGACAGTAAGGACAGCAATGACATCAGGACTGCAAAGGACTGCGGGGACAACACGGACAGTAGGGACAGAAGGGACCGCAAGGACTTCACAGCCCTTCAGGGCGGTCCTTGCAGCCTTGCAGTCCCTGTTGTCCCTGCTGTCCGTGTTGTGACCGCAGTCAGTTACGGTTGTCGTCTGCCCCAAGTCTTACAATCTCATGTCGTTTGCTTGCATCTGGACGTGGCTTCGTTGAGAATGAATCGTCGCCCGCCCGTCACGATGCGAATAGAAGGCGTGTCAAAAATCTCCCCCCCGTCAACAAACAAGGCGACTGGTGCCTTCAAGCGGACCTTTTCGGGTGGAGTCGATTGAACTCCCGTTGTGATTTAGACTATCAGGGCTTTCAAGGATAACTGCGGAGACCTGAGTGTGATCGGTTTCTCGGGAACAAGCTTCCCAAGACGGAAGCAGGTGGAGCGCGAAGTGCTCGAGGGCGAGGCTCGCTTTCGCGCGATCGCGGAACGACTCTACGACGCAATTCTCCTCGTCGGGGCTGATGGCCGAGTTGTTTACGCGAGCCCGTCAATGACGCGCATTCTCGGGCGGCCGGTAGAGGACTCCGTCGGCCGCAATGTCTTTGAAAGAATGCATGCTGAAGATGCCCAGGCCGTCGTCGCCGGATTCACCAAGATACTCAAGCAACCGGGCGGGATACTTGAGATTCGATGTCGTTTCCAGCATCAGGATGGCACGTGGCGCTGGTTGGAGGGAACGGCAAGAAACTGGCTCAATGAGCCGGGTGTCCGCGCCATTGTCGGCGCCTACCGCGACGTTACCGACCGACATCGCGATGAAGAGCGCCTGAAGCAGGCATATGACATTCTCGAGCAACGTGTTGCGGAAAGGACAGTGCAGCTCTCGGCTGCCAATGAGCTGCTCAAGGAGCACATTGCCGAGCGAAGACGCGCAGAGTCGGTGCTGCAGGAACGCAATCGAGAGCTGAAGATACTCAATACAATTACCATTGCGATCAGCCGTTCGCTGCATCTTGACGTCATCCTCGCTACCTTGCAGCAGCTTCTCAAGGATGAAGTGAACGTCACGGCCGGTTGCATATATGTCTACGATCCGGCCGAAGAAGGGTTCTCACAACGAGTTCAATGGGGGCTTCCACGGGTGCTGGCCGAGGGTGGCGCACAGTTGCCGGCAGAGCTTTATGCTGCGGCGAAGCGGGCAGGCGACAGCGAGCGCGTGCTCGAGACGGAATTTGGGGGGTCGATTTCCGTTGAGGGACTAACCTGGCTTCGCGTATTGCTGCCGGTTAAGGGAGAGACGCGCGGGATTCTTGACCTCTATCGCACTGCGCCGGCGGGCTTTAGCGCAGATCAGCAGCGGTTCTTCAGTATTCTTGGTCAGCAGGTTGGCGTGGCGCTCGCGAATGCGCAACTTTTTGGCGAAATCCGCAAGAGTCGCGAACAGTTACAATCACTGTCGATGCGCCTGGTTGAGGTACAGGAGCGCGAACGTCGCGATATCGCCAGCGAGCTCCACGACGAGGTCGGCCAGCTCCTGACCGGTCTCAAGATGAATCTTGAGGTCGCCCGCGTCATGCCTTCGGAGAACCTGCAGGAGCAGCTTGACGAGGCCCTCATTCGTGTCAATCAACTGCTCAATCAGGTGCGCAGCCTCTCGCTCAACCTGCGTCCTCCGATGCTCGATGATCTGGGCTTGCTCCCCGCGCTACTCTGGCAGATACAGCGCTACGAATCTCAAACTGCAATCCAGGTTGAATTCAAACATAGCGAGATCGAGGGTCGGTACACGACAGAACAGGAGACTGCGCTCTACCGCATTGTTCAGGAGGCATTGACCAATGTGGCGCGACACTCCAGTGTCAAGCATGTAGCCGTCAGACTTTGGGCGACACAGAATACCCTCGGCGTGCAGATCGAGGATGAGGGAAAGGGTTTCGATCCGCCCACGGTACTGCGGTCAGGGAACACGAGCGGATTGTCCGGCATGCGCGAACGAATGATGCTTCTGGGTGGGACGTTGACAATCGAGTCCGTTGTGGACGGAGGGACGTGCATTACTGCTGAATTCCCGCTTGAGCGGGGCATCGGCAGAAATCACAGGGGAACTGACGAATGAAAACGGTTCTGATTGCCGACGACCATGCCATAGTTCGCCAAGGTCTCCGCGCCCTGATCGATGCCGATAAGGACTTTCAGCTCGTCGGGGAAGCGGATAACGGGCTTGAAGCCGTTCGCCTTGTCGAGAATCTAAAGCCGAACCTTCTGGTCGTCGATCTCATGATGCCCGGTCTCAATGGACTTGAGGTGGCGCGACAGACAAAGGAAATCTCACCGGTAACGCGGATCGTCGTCCTCTCGATGTACAGCGATGAGGCCTATGTTCTCGAAGCGCTCCGTAAAGGGGCCACCGGCTATGTTCTCAAAGACGCGCAATCCACCGATCTGCTCAAGGCGCTTCACGCGGTGGCCGGGGGGCATCACTATCTGAGTCCACCGCTATCCGAGCGTGCGATCGAAGTCTACGCGCGCAAGGCCGGCTCGGCGACCCTCGACCTGTTTGAAACGCTGACGAAACGGGAGCGGGAGGTGTTGCAACTTGCCGCGGAAGGACTCTCTCAAAACGAGATCGCGCAACGACTCTCAATCAGTCCTCGCACTTCTGAAACCCATCGAGCGAACCTCATGCGCAAGCTAGGTCTGCAGAACCAGACCGAGCTCGTTCGATTTGCCATTCGGCGCGGAATCGTTCCCCTGGAATAAATGTTCTGCGGCTGCACACTGCCGGGTCCCCCTGGCGCAAATTCGCGATGTGAATTCATGCAAGAGTCCGTACTGGCGCAGTTTGGTTGGAACGAGCATCTTGCGAACCTCTTCGAGACCGCGGCCCAGCAGGGACTCGAACCCGGGCGTGTTGTCTTTGAAGACAACATTGGCTATCGAGTACAGACCGCTCGTCTTGAGATTTACTCCACGGTATCGGGTCGCCTTCGCCACGAAGCCTCAGGTCGTGAAGACCTTCCGGCGGTTGGCGATTGGGTTTCCGTGAGGGTCTCCAGTGACGACGCGCGTGCGGTGATCCATTCGGTTCTGCCACGCCGGAGCTGTTTTACCCGAAAAGTTACAGGGGCGCGAACGGCTCAACAGATCGTCGGCGCCAATATCGATACGATTTTTCTGGTGACGTCACTCAATCAGGATTTCAACCTTCGCCGCATCGAGCGTTATCTGTCCATGGCCTGGGAAGGCGGCGCGCAGCCTGTTGTCGTCCTCAGCAAGGCCGATCTTTGCCCCGACGTTCAGATACTAACCGAGGCTGTCCGTGAGGTCGCGCGCGCGGTGCCGGTCCATCCGGTGAGCGTCGTGTCCGGCGATGGCCTTGACTCGCTTGCCGGCTACATACGGTTCGGCGAAACAGTCGCTCTTCTTGGCAGCTCGGGCGTCGGGAAGTCGACACTTATCAACTTCTTCGTTGGCTATCACAGACAGCAGGTGAAGGAAGTGCGTGAGCATGACGATCGCGGCAAACACGCTACGCGGCGCCGCGAACTGATACTGCTCCCACAGGGCGGTCTTCTGCTCGATACACCTGGCATGCGTGAATTGCAGCTGTGGGAGGGTGGCGAAGGAGTACAGGCAACGTTCGATGATATCGAGGCATTGGCCCTCAATTGCTTCTTTGGCGATTGTCAGCACGAGAGCGAACCACGATGCGCAGTCCGTAATGCGCGCGCAGAAGGGCAGCTCGATTCTGAGCGGCTCGAAAGCTATCTCAAACTGCAGCGAGAGCTGCGGAAATTCAAACTCAAACACGACGAAGTCGCGAGGAAGCTGGAGAAACAGCAGTCGAAAAAGCTCGGCCACTTCGTCAAAGAACGCGCTCGCGAGAAGCGCGGCGGCAGATGACAAGGCGGCATTTGATCGATCAAATGGCGGCAGGAAGAAAATGCAGGACAAAACCAGGGAGGACTTATGGCGTTAAGAAAAGGTTACGGTGTGTGGGAAGGTCGGTTGCGAGATGGTAAGGGAACCGTCAGGCTCGGTAGCGGCGCGTTTGAGGGCCCGTATTCATTCGAGTCACGATTTGAGGAGGGAACGACAGGGACAAATCCTGAGGAGCTTCTGGGTGCGGCGCACGCGGCTTGTTTCTCGATGGCACTCTCTGTGGGTCTGGAGCGTGCGGGATTTCCGGCGACACGCGTAGCGACCGCGGCGACGGTGCATCTCGTGAAGGGTGAGGCCGGATTTAGCATCACCCAGATCGATCTGGTGACCGATGCGGTTGTACCAGGGATCGATGCCGCGGCTTTTCAGGAACAGGCTGAAGCCGCGAAGGCAGGCTGCCCGATTTCAAAGGCCCTGGCTGCCGTGAAGGTTACACTGAATGCGACGCTGGCGCCGGGCTAGAAATTCGCGGGTGGCAAGAACGCCAGTAAACCGGACTGCAAGGACTCTGGCATCCAGGTCCTTGCAGTCCTTGCACTCCCTACTGTCCGTGACAGCCCTTTCTGACTCCTAAGCCTGCCCCCTCAAGCGTTTCTGATCTGATCTGATGCCCCCCTTGACCTCATTCTCACGAGAGCGTAGTATCAGGTTCGTCGCAGGGCTTCTGCCAGGTTTGTTAGCGGCAGTTTTTCAATTTGAGCCTAATTCATTTGAAAGGGAGACTGATGCATCAACCTGTCGGCGGGTGCGCTCGCCATAGTGCGAGATTCCCAATGCCGCAGGGCTTAGGTCACCCACCTGTCGAAGGCAGGTTCAAATGACGCTGTCGTCAACGGCTGCGCGGTTGCCCTGCGTCACTCCCACTCTCCTCTCGTAATCCTTCACTATAAACATCTGCCCTTTCTGGATGTCTTCCGAGATCGCAAATGTAGTCGTTATTGGCGGCGGCGTTGTCGGAACTTCCATTGCTGCCGAAATTGCCTCAAGACTCGATAACGTCTTTCTGATCGAGTCCCGGCCGCGATTGGGTCAGGGTGCCTCGACCCGCAACAGCGGCGTCATCCATGCCGGCATCTATTACCAACCCGGATCGCTTAAGGCCTTTCACTGTGTGCGCGGACAGGAAATGCTCTACGATTTCTGCGCTGAGCACGACATACCGCATCGCCGCTGTGGCAAATTGATCGTCGCGGATGATCTCGAACATCTTCATTTGCTGGAGGAACTCAAGGCGCGCGGTGAAGAAAATGGAGTTCTGGGTCTTGTCATCGTAGATGCCGCCTTTATCCGTCGTATCGAACCTGAGATAGCGTCTCCCATCGCGCTCTATTCTCCCAATACTGGAATCATCGAGGCCGAAGGGCTGATTGCCACTCTCGCGAACATGGCCAGAGAACGCGGTGCGCATCTGCTGACGTCGACACCGCTCACCGGCGCAACCGTTGAGCGAGGCATGGTTCGATTGACTACCCCGCGTGAGGAGGTCTCAACGCGATTCGTTGTCAATGCGGCAGGCCTCTATGCCGATGAAGTGGCTCGAATGTTCGGATTCGAAAAACACACCATCTATCCGTGCCGCGGTGAGTACGCTGAACTCCTCCCCGCGCGCTGCTATCTCGTCAACAATCTGGTTTACCCGCTCCCCTTGCCGAGTGGTCACGGGCTGGGGGTTCACTTCACCAAAACCGTTGCGGGGTCGCTTCTTGTTGGGCCAAATTCACGGTATGTCGCTGGCAAGGAGAACTATGAGGAGGGGCGCGAAGAACTGAACGTGTTCTACGAATCCGCGAGAGTCATGATGCCTTCTCTGAAGTTGGAAGATTTGAGACTGAGCTATTCCGGCCTGCGTGCGCGATTGCTGCCAGAACAGGATCATTCGTTCGCTGACTTTGTCATGACTCGCGACCCGCAGTGGCCATCAGTCATCCACCTCATCGGGATGGAATCGCCCGGGCTTACTTCATGTCTCTCGATTGCCAGAAGTGTCGCTGAGATGGTGGGGGCTTAGGCCTCGGGCGTTGCTTCGGTCGCGAGGCGGCGTTTTCTGAGGAGGCTGTTGACGACAAAGATCACCAGAACCGCCCCCGCCACACCAAGCCCGATCTTCGGGTAATGATGCTTCAGAATATCGATTGCCAGCTCACCATAGATCACGGCCAGGAGCCCCTCGAGAGTAAACCTGAAGCCACGTCCAAGGATGAGCGCTCCGATAAAGCGCCACAACTTCATGCGAAACGCACCCGCCGAGAGGACAAATATCTTGAAGGGAAAGGGCGGTGGTAAGACGGCGGCGACAAGGAGTGCCCAGAAGTCGTAGCGATCGACCAAACGCGTCGCCCGCTCGCGCTGCGCGGCACTGAACTTGTTGAGCACCCTCTCCCCGCCGCGTAATGCGATCGAGTAGAGAAAGAGTGAACCGAGTGTCGAACCGATGACCGCGGCCACGACGTAGACCGGCATCATCCCGTGCGAGTGATGCGAAAGCGCGATGATCACAACATCCGGCCCGCCAGGCAAGGGAATGAGGGAAGCGTCAATCAAGGCGATCAGAATCAGGCCAAACGCGCCATACGCGATCAACGCCCCCTGGAGCGACTTAAAAAAGGCTCCGACGCTGAAGAGAAGGTAATTATGCAATCTGCTGTTGTCTCTCCCGTTAATTATCTACGGAATACGAAGGGTGTGTCCTCTCCCGTGTCGCACGACTGCGAATCTTGATCGTCAGCCACCGAATGAGAAGGACGAGCGCGACGAGAGCCAGTGTTGCCCCGAGAACGGTAAAGAAGTGTGCTTCGAGCCAGGACAACACCTGAAGCACTTGCTCGCGAAAGAAATATGCCAGAAACCCCCAAAAGTAGTACCTGGCCGCCCTTGCGACGAAGATCACCAACGCGAATCTTCCCATCGGGTAGCCCAAAGCTCCCGCGGTCACCACAAATATCTTGAAAGGCATCGGGGGCGGCAGGAGCGCCGGAATGACAAGCGCCAGAAGTCCCCACCGGCGATATATTTTCTTGATCCGGTCGAGCTGTTCGGACTTGAAGCGTCGTTCGAGCATCCGCTCGCCGCCGCGCACGATGCGGTAGAGCAGGAGACACCCAAGCATCGAACCGATTGCGGGAAAGAGCGGGAAGAAATACACCTCATGCGGCAAATGCGCGATTCGCGTGATGGTGATGTAGTCGTTTACTTCAGGAAGTGAGAGAAGGGACGAATCGAGCGCGCCGACGAGGACCATGGTCGGGGCAGCCGCCGAAATCGGGAGGTCGATCACTTGTCGCGAAATCTCGAAGAACCACTCTTTGAACCACTCAAACATTCTAAATACTATAACCGCTTAATAAATGTCTTTCCCCGAAGTTCCCTGATTCTATCCTTCATTTCGAGTCCAAGCAACGCGTTCATCAGCTCGGGAGAGCGCATACCGCTCAACTCGATCAACTCGTCGATGTGAACGGCCTCATCCGGCTTGAGCAGCGCGAATATCCGCTCCTCCTCTGCGCTGAGGTTGACTTGTTGCAGCAGCGGCTGAATCGGCCCTCGCTGCCCACGTAAATCCCGCTCATCTCCCAGGATCAACTCCTTGAGTGCACGAGGAAGTTCCTCCACCACATCCTGCCAGCCTGCGACAAGCTTCGCCCCATCCCGGATCAGACAATTCGGACCAAAGGCGTTGGGGGAGGTGATCTGACCAGGGACCGCGAACACCTCGCGCCCCTGCTCGCTCGCAAGCCGGGCTGTAATCAGGGAGCCACTGTGCTCCGCCCCTTCGACGACAAGAACACCAAAGCTGAGACCACTCAGAACGCGATTCCGATAGGGAAAGTTCTGCGCGAGCGGTGGTGTACCCAGCGGAAACTCGGAAAGGATCGCTCCGTTCGCAGCGATTTCATCCGCCAGATGTGAATGCTCTCGGGGCTAGATTTTGTCGATGCCGGTGCCGATCACGGCAACTGTCTGGCCGCTGCCCGCAACCGCGCCTCGGTGCGCGGCCGCGTCGATTCCACGCGCCATGCCCGAAACGATCGTCAATCCGCGGGAGGCGAGGTCGCGAGCTAGGCGTTCAGCAGTGTTCGCGCCATAGGTGGATGCCCGCCGGGAACCGACGATCGCCAGACAGGGACGCGCGATGGCAGCAGCAAACTGGCCTTTGACATAAAGGACGATCGGCGGATCGCAGACTTCAAGCAGAAGTCGAGGGTAGTGGTCATCATCGCGGACGATAATCATCGCGCCAAGATGCTCGACACGTTGTATCTCATGATTGGCGCGTTCCAGAATTTCAGAATCGCGGAGCGCCGCGATCGATTCCTGCTTGAGACCGCGGGCCTCGAGCTCACGTCGATTCGCAGACAATACGTGAGCTGGGGTTTTGAAGTGATCTAGAAGTTGATTGGCAGTACGCGGCCCGATTCCACGCACCATGTTGAGTGCGACCCAATCGGCGACATCTGTGCGCATGGCTGTAGTTCCCCCAGGTTGGGCTGAGGAGGCCGGTGGCCATTATAAATAGCGCTGCCGAACTGGGCAAGTTACAGGTACAGCGTCAAAAGCAGAGCTACTGCGTAAACGCTGATCTTGCTGTAAGCGTCGAAAACGGTCCGCTGATTATTCTCACCGCCAACGAGGGAGGAACGACCGAGGCCACGGTCCGTTTAGAACGCTCTCATTTCGAATTATCCACTGACATGACCACATGTCGGAGCCAGAGCGACATCTACCACGGCAGGTAAAGCCTAAGGGCAGCGTGGGACGGCTCCAATCACCCATGAATTCTGCTAACCCACCATCGGTTTGATGATCGAGCAGTTCTTTGCCGCAAACGCGACCTTCAGCTTCTGATACATCATCTCGTCTCGGTAGGCGCCGATGATTGAACCACCTGAACCTGCGAATTTTGCGGACGCGCCACAGTTGCGCGCCAACCCCACCATCTCAATGTGCCGTTCGTTGAGTTGATAGATGGTCCGCCGCGTGTCGAAGTTCAGATTCATGAGCCGAAACAACTTCTCGTGATCTCCGGCAAGGAGAGCCTCACGGCCCTGTGCGGCCAGATCGGCGATGAGGTT
>JBDTUW010000016.1:0-16106 GCA_040007555.1 Acidobacteriota bacterium
GGTGCGCCGTGACCTCGATCAGCGTCTCGTCGAGCCGATAGTTGGCCCTCGCAGCGGAGGTATATATCAGCAAATTCAGCACGCATGAACGGGTCACGCTGCTGTGCGGATCGTCCCCACCCATCGTCGCCCAGAGCGATGTCAGTTCGCGTTCGAGCCCTGCGACATCTACCCCGTCATGCTCATGCGAATCGGAAACCATACGCTCCTTAAAAACCTCGTCAGCGGATCAGGATCGACGCCAGTGCCGACCGTCTGCTTCGATGAATTCATCCGCTGTCGCTGGTCCCCAGGTTCCAGCTTCGTAATTCGGAAAGTCGGGCTTTGTGCTCTGCCAGGCTTCAAGTATCGGCATCACTATCTCCCACCCACGCTCGGTCATGTCGCGCCGCGCATACAGCGTCGAGTCGCCAAGAATGCAATCGAGCAACAACCGCTCGTACGCTTCGGGTGAGTGAACACCAAAGGACGCGCCATAGCGAAAGTCCATGTTGACCCAGCGGATGCGCGTCACCTGCCCCGGTATCTTGGCGCCGATGCGGAGCGTGATGCCTTCATCTGGCTGCACTCGCACTACCAGAACGTTCGGTTCGAGATGCTGTTCTGCCAATTGACTGAAGAGAAGGTGGGGCGCTTCCTTAAAGTGGATCGCGATCTCAGTTACCCGTTTTGGAAGCCGCTTGCCCGATCTGATATAGAAGGGAACTCCTGCCCATCGCCAATTGTCGAAGAGAAGCTTGAGCGCGGCGAAGGTCTCGGTGGTGGACTCGGGGTTGACCCCGGGCTCCTCGCGATATCCGGGAACCGGGCGGCCCTCAACCGAGCCCGGTCCATATTGACCTCTGACGGCAAACTGATCCACCTGCTCTGGCAGAATCGCTCTCACCGCCTGCATCGCCTTGATCTTTTCATCGCGCACTGCGTTCGCTGAGAGGCTTGGTGGCGGCTCCATGGCCACGAGTGAGACCACTTGAAAGACGTGATTCTGGATCATGTCTCTGGTCACGCCTGCGGTCTCATAGTAAGCGCCACGGCCCTCAACGCCGATCGCTTCAGCATTTGTGATCTGGACGTGATCGATGTACTGGCGATTCCATATCGGCTCGAAAATGCCATTCGCAAAGCGAAAAATCAGAAGATTCTGGACAGTTTCCTTACCGAGATAGTGGTCGATACGATAGACCTGATCCTCATCGAAGACGGAGGCGACCTCGAGGTTGAGCTGTCGCGCGCTTGCAAGGTCGGTGCCGAACGGCTTTTCGATAACGATCCGTGTAAACCGTCCTTCCTGCTGACGTGAGAGTCCCGCCTGACCAAGCTGGCCGATCGCTTCTGAGTACTGAGAAGGCGCGGTAGATAGATAGAAGACACGATTCCCGCCGGTGCCGCGTTCGACATCCAGCCGCTCGAGCAATTCTTTCAATCGCTGATACGTTGCCGGGTCGGACATGTCTCCAGGAAGATAATGTATGCCTTCGGCGAAATTCTTCCAGACCTCATCGTCCAGCCGCTTTTCTTCCGAGAAGGTAACAATCGCCTCCTTCATTCGCTTCCGGAACTCATCATTACTGAGGGGCGATCGGGAGATGCCAACAATCGCGAACTCTCCGGGAAGTAGTCTTTCCTGTGACAGGCGGAACAACGCCGGCACCAGTTTTCGCTTCGTCAGGTCTCCTGAAGCTCCGAAGATGACCACTACACACGGCGAGGCTGTGCGTTCAGTGCGTAGACCTTCCCGAAGCGGGTTCTCGATCTGGTTTGACGGCATCTCTCATCCTCCCCGGCGTGCACTTTGACTTCACCTCAGCTGCCCAGAAGGGCTTCCCACTCGGTGTGGATCGGTCCATCCTCCGGGCGATCGATGCGTCGATAGGTGTGCGATCCGAAAAAGTCGCGTTGCGCCTGTGTCAGATTCAGAGGAAGGGCCGCCGACCGATACGTATCGAAGTACGCAAGGCTCGCCGACATCGCCGCCACTGGTATCCCCAGGGACTGGGCAGTAGTCACGATCTGACGCCAGCGCGGCTGCGCCTCGAGAACCCACGCCTTGAACTCCGGGTCGAGCAGCAGATTCGGAAGATCGGGACGACGTTTGTAGGCCTGCTTGATGCGGTCCAGGAATCGGGCGCGAATGATGCATCCACCCTTCCAGATGCGACTCACTTCGCCGAGATCGATATCCCAGCCGTATTCTTTGGAACCGCTTCGGATAAGATTCATTCCCTGCGCGTACGAGCAAATCTTGCTCGCATAGAGTGCGTCGTGCACAGCGTCGATCACCTGTTGCTTGTCGCCGGTGAAGGGGGCAACGACGGGACCGGGCAACTGCTGGCTCGCTTCAAGCCGCTCAGCCCTGAAAGACGAAAGCACTCGTGCATCGATGGCTGCCTGGATGGTGGGAATCGGCACTCCAAGGTCGAGCGCCGTTTGCGCCGTCCACTTACCAGTACCCTTCTGGCCGGCTTCATCAAGAATCAGATCGACCAGGGGACGCTTCGTCTCGGGATCGATGACGCGAAATATTTTGGCAGTAATCTCGATCAGAAATGAGTCCAGGTCCCCCGCATTCCAACTGGCAAAGATCTCGGCGAGCTCCGGCGCTTTCAAACCAAGGTACGTGCGCAGGACATCGTAGGCTTCGGCAATCAATTGCATGTCGCCGTACTCGATCCCATTGTGTACCATCTTGACGAAATGGCCGGCGCCGTCCTTGCCGATATAGGTAACGCAGGGGCCATCATCTACCTGAGCCGCAACCTTCTCCCAGATCGGTCGAATGTGTTCGTAAGCTTCGCGATCACCGCCCGGCATGAGAGAAGGCCCCCAGAGTGCGCCCGACTCCCCGCCACTGACACCAGAACCGATAAAATTGAGTCCCTCAGCGCGTAGCTCCGCTTCACGCCGACGAGTGTCCTGGAAAAGGGAGTTGCCTCCGTCGATGATGATATCGCCGGGGGAAAGGTGAGGTTTGAGCTGGTTGATGACGGCATCGACCGCTTCGCCTGCCTTGACCAGCAGAATGATCTTGCGCGGCAACTCAAGGGAGCCGACAAACTCCGGGACTGAGTAAGTGCCGTCGACATTTTTTCCTTTGGTGTGCTCCTGCGCGCGCTGAAGAAAACGATCCACCTTTGCAGTGTCTCGGTTATAGACGGCGATGGGAAAACCATTGCGGGCGATATTGAGGGCAAGATTCTCGCCCATGACGGCGAGGCCAACCAATCCAACGCGTGCCTTTCCGGGCGCAACGGGATCAGACATTGGATAGAGCTCCTTTCACAGATCGAGATCTTACTGCGTAACCGCGGTGAGCGATACTTGAATGGCCGTCGCCAATCAGGGCTCTAGCTTGACGGAGCGGAGCGCACGCCAATCGCCTGACGGATCAAGGTTGAGCGCGCTGACACGATCCCTGTGGATCACGACCGTGGCAGGATACCACAAGTAAATCTGGGGTAAATCCTCGGCGAGAGTCTTCTGTATTTCAGAGAAAATTGCCTTTTGGCGGTCACTGCTCGCAAGTACCGCTTCGTCCAGAAGACGGTCGACCACGGCGTTGGAATAGCGTGAGCGATTCTGGCCGTTCGGAGGAATTGACTTCGACGCGTAGGCATAGCGAAAGACGTCGGGGGACTGATTGCCACCGACAAGGGTGTTCAGGTAGAGCTGGAAATTGCCGTCAACCATGTCTTGAGTGAGCTTCTGCCGTTCGAGGGGTTGAAGATCGATCTCGACGTTGATCTTTCTCAACTGTTCCTGGATAGCCTCGCCAACTTTTCTGGTGATGGCAACAGTGGAAGTCTTAAGAGAGAGTTTGAGTCGCGGGGCTCCACCGATTGATTTTCGTCCTGCCTCATCGAGCAGCTTCACTGCGCGTTCCGGATCGAATCGGTAATTCGTACTTGCGGGCTCAAACGCCCAGACCCCAACCGGGAGGATGCTCTGGGCAGGCTGCGCTTGTCCGCGAAGAATGTCGCGAATGATTGCATCGCGATCGATCGCGTAGGCAATCGCCTGGCGTACGCGGCGATCCTTCAGGACGGGGTCAAGGAGGTTGACGCCCATGTGACTGAGATTGGTCCCGTCGGCAGTCTCTACCTTAAGCCCCGCAACCTTTCGAAGCGATTCGACGCTGATCGGATCAAGATCGGCATTGATGGCAAGGTCAACTGAGCCCTTTCGCAGTTCGCTCTCGCGCGTGCTGCTGTCCGGGCTGATTCTCAGGTGAATCTTCCCCACCAACGGTTTGCCGTCAAAGTAGCCCGGAAAGGCTACGAGTCCGACTTCCTGATCATCGATATAGTATTCGAATGAGAATGGCCCTGTCCCGACGGGTTTGGTCGCCTGCGTGGAGGAGCTGCCCTGAGGAATAATGCCAATGGGAACGATAATATTGGGCAGGCTCGGGCACGGAGTATGACAGGTGAAGACGACGGTCTGCGGATCAGGAGCTTCGATCGAAGAGAGAATCTGCGCAACCTCGGCCTTCTTCTGCGATTGAAAGCCTTTGTCCATCATCGTCTCGAAGGTGTACTTGACATCACCTGAGGTCAAGGCGCGTCCATCGTGAAACTTGACACCCTCCCGGAGCTTGAAGGTATGAACGCGCTTGTCTTCGGAGAGAGAGATGGATGTGGCGAGATCCGGGACCGGTTCAAAGCGCTCGTTCTTGCGCGTCAACCCGTTAAAGAGAAGCTGTCTGAGCCGTTCGGCGGCGGAGTCCGCGCTGACTCTGGGGTCGAGGCTCGGCACTCGTTTCTCGATGAGGATTGTCAGCGTGTCTGCATCGGCAGGCCGACCACAACTCGCAAAGAGGACCAGGGGAAGGAAGAGAAACGCGACGTACGCGGCGTAAGCGACGGGCCGGCTATTTCTTTGGATCATCGACCTTCCGGTGCTCTCTCTTGGCGTCATTGCGCTGATTCCATTGATCGAATTGGGTCTTTTGCTGCGCCGTCAGCAGCGCGCCGATCCGTTCTCGGGACGAGTTGCGGATTTGAACCATCTGAGGATTGTATTGGCGACGGAGGTCCTGGAACTGTTGCCTTGTATCGAGGAGTAGCTTCTCGACCTGCTGCCGCTGATCGGGGTTGAGACTCAATTCAACGGAGAGCTCATCGACCATCCCCTGAAAGTTTGGAGCTGCCGACTGCCCGCGTCTCCAGACCAGTGGACTGAGGATAAGCCCGACAAAGAGCCCGAGCAGAAAAGTGCAGGTAATTATTAGATAAGCCTTACGGCTGCTGGCGGACATCTTCAATAACCCTCTGTATCAGAAAAAACCTCAGAAATGCGTGGCGCTCAGTAGTCCTCCGACATGAGAGCAAAGAGGACTTCATCCTGGCTGAGCGGATCCGGCCGCGTCAGAACCATTCGATCGCTGCGTTGCGAGATCATCGCGTCACTCAGTCGATCACGTCCGGACAATGCCTGCGGGGCGAAACCGCCGGAGTAAACAATCAGTCCCAGGACACAAACGGCGGCGAGACTGCCTGCATAAACCCAGCTCTGGAATTGAAGGACTGCACCCTCCCAGCTGCTGGAAACAACCCGTCTTGCCGACGTCTGAAAAGCAACCTCGTGGTCGATACGCAATCTCAGACGCTGGTAGAAATCTTCTGGCGGGGCGGTGTCTGCCGGCGCAGTGACATTAAAGAGCCTTTCGAGAACCAATTCAGCTTTGAGGCCAGGCTGACACTTCCGACATTGACCTGCGTGCAGCAGTGCTTCACGGCGCCAGGTCCCACCGGCGAAGAGCCGGACATATGCCCTTGCTTGAAAACACGTCATGACACTATCCCTTCAAAATAACCGACAGTTTCTCATTGTCAGCTATTGCCTGACGACCTGTGGCGAAGGCTTGCTTGCCAACAGTCGTTTGATGGCGCGCCGAGCGACTTGGCGCGCACGAAATGCCCGAATTTTCACTTTGGCTTCCGACCAGCCCGTGAGTTGAGCAATCTCGCGGACCGAGAGCTCTTCTGCGTGCAGCAATATGAGTACCAACCGATCCTCGGGCGGCAGCTTGGCGAGAAGCAGATCCGTGATCTCCACCGCTCGCGCCTGATCCTGGTCCTTCAAATGGAGATCGAAGGAGAACGGTGCAAGCGTTGTTTCCAGCCAGACTCCATCATCATCCGAGAGCTCGGTAAAGAGCGATTCGGATCGCTTTTGGCGCCGTCGCAATTCATCGTAGCAATTATTGACTGCGATCCGCGCCAGCCAATGGGCAAAAGACGCGCCACGGCGGTAGCTTGCGAGGGAGACATACGCCTTGGTGAAGGTCTCCTGAACTATATCTTCAACCGTATCCTGCTGCCTGAAGAAATGGCGAGCAATCGTAAAGATGCGCCTCGAGTGGCGCGAGAACAAAACCTCGAAGGAGCTTTCGTCTCCTGCAAGTACGGCGTCCACCAACCCATCATCGGCAAGCTCATCGCGCACCGGAACCGCAGCGGGAACAAGGCTCTCTTCTTTGTATGATGAACTCAGCAATGTTGGCTTTCGGTGGGGAAATGGCAAAGTCAGTCCAAATCCCTCAAATGCTGTCGCTGTACTCTCGGCCAACATTGAACCTTTCTGAAACCGTTCCTGTCAAGCGCAATCTTTCGGAGTTCTACCGTCACAACAGAAGACGATGGGCAACTTGCGGGCGTTACAACTTCTTTTGCCTGATATGCCGCGTGCCGGGCACTCCCGGATGCTCTTGTTGCGGCGACGAAACTGTATCTTGCAGACGCAATGCCTTTTGTGATATAAGTCGTTACGGGTTTAAATATCAAATCCCTGACCCGCGAATGTCCGCTTGAGGATGTCCGCCTGAGGATGTCCGCCTGAGCCTGCTCGCACCGCCCCGTCCGCGGTTGTTGACGGAAGTCGATCGGAGAGGCCGATGGGGTCGAGGGTTTAAGAAATTCGACGGATCGCCAATGAGCAAAAGCCGGAGCACCAGCCATGGTTAACCGCATGCAGCCAGTTGATGAGTCCTCGACGCCGTCGGTTAATGTTGCCGAGCTAGGGAAGTATCTCAGGCGCAAACGAATTAACGACCACCTTTCACTTCGAGCCGTGGCCAAAGAAACTCAGGTCAGCGCATCCACCTTATCGAGGATCGAGAACGGGAGCGGGGTGCCTGATGCCGAAACGCTCGCACGGCTGGCGCGCTGGCTGGATATTCCCCTCGACAGAATCGTCGAAACCCGGGGTCAGGACCCGCACGAACCCGTGGTTTACTACGCTCACGAATCGACTCCAGACATTGTTGAGGCGCATTTGCGGGCCGACCGGAATCTGAATCCGGAGACGGCAAACGCACTCGCCGAACTCTTTCGGGTCGCCTACAAGCAATTCTGCCCCCCGGTGGGTCGAAAGGTCGAAGGATAATGGCTCGCGCAGGTAGCCAGTCGCTGCCCGGCCTGCTGCCGGCAACGCGTCTCGGGCGACAGTTCGAGCGAAAGGCGATCCGAATTCGGCAGTTTGCCGGCGTCGGCTATCTCGAGCCACTGGACCCCTTTCAATTGGCCGCCAAGGTCAAGCTGAGGGTAATTTCCCTCGAGGACCTTGCAGCTCTATCGACCGAGGCACGCGATCACCTCACGCGAGTCGACCGGGACGCTTGGTCCGGAGGAGCAACTCCAGTCCTGCCCGACGGATCACGTCTTGTCATTCTCAATCCGACACATAGCCGGCGCCGCCATTCAGCAACGCTGATGGAGGAGATATGCCACGTTCTGCTTGGACATAAGGCGGATCGAATCGGCGCTCATTCTACCGGAGGCGCTGCCCGCGATTACGAGAGCGAGCGCGAGTGCGAAGCCTACGGCGTCGGGGCCGCGGCCCTTCTGCCTTATCATGCCGTCAACGAATGGCTTAATCGGGGGAAGGGAAGCCGCGAGATAGCGAATCGTTACGGCGTCTCAAAGGCGCTTGTCGAGTACCGCGCGAAGATTGTGGGATTGTGGACGAAGCTGAAAGAATTACCTGAATTCGATTGATTGCCCGCGCCTCCCGCAAGAGCGCCACTGAAAAATTAGCCCCCCAACGATTCTCAACAGGCAGCAACTCCAGCACCCGGAGTGCCTTCCCAATGTACAAGTTTAGAATATGAGGAGAAGGATGACCAGAAAATCGCCCGCCAGAAGACTTGACCCCATGACGACCTTGGTGTTGTCAGCGCTTTCCTTAGGGCTGGCTGCGTGCTCAACGAACCAGCCGACCGTCGTCGAGCCGCCCGCAGCGCAGCCGAACGTCCGCGCAGTCGATGTGCCGGTTGACCCGATAGTACTGACGCCGCTCGTGTGGTCGCCGCTTGTCGGTACCATCACGCCAGTCAAAGGAACCGACGGGAAGATTCATCTTGCTTACGAGTTGCTTGCTACTAACCTCACATCGCATGCGGTAAGGATAAACGGCATCGAGGTCGTCGATCCGGACCGAAACAATCAGCCGGTGGGAGTTGATCGGGTGGTGAGTTTCAAGGACGAGGACGTGACCGGGATGGCGCGTGTCTTCGGTGGGCCGGCAACATTCACCAGCACGGACTATTCGAAGGATGTACCGGCTCTCCAGTCAGGCTTGCTGTATATCGATGTGACTTTGCCCGAAGGTGCGGCAATGCCTTCGCGGCTCAAACACCGACTGACCCTCGCCTCGAGCCAGCATGGAAGCGCGCCTGTCACCGGCGTCAGCGGAATAGTCAACGTCTCTGAGAACCCACCGATCGTTTTGGGCCCGGTCTTCAAAGGGGATGGGTGGTTGAATGGGAACGGATGTTGTACGATCCTCGGGCCTCACCGGTACACGATTCTCCCGTCAAATGGAGCGCTCCGAGATTCAGAGCGCTATGCGATCGACTTTATCAGACTCAATTCCGACGGCCGCGCTGTAATCGGCGATGTCAAAAAGCTTGAGAGCTGGCCATTCTACGGGGCTGAGATACTAGCTGCCGCCGCAGGCAAAGTCGCCGATGCATTCGATGGTCGAAAAGACGAGGTACCGGGAGCAAACCCGACGGAGGTGACCGTCGAGAGCGCCGCGGGTAATTTTGTCATCATAGATATGGGCGAAGGGCATTTCGCGATGTATGCGCATCTCATACCCGGGTCCCTCAAGGTGAAGACCGGTGATCCGGTTGCGCGTGGCCAGGTTATTGGACTCCTTGGCAACTCGGGAAATTCGGATGCTCCGCATCTTCATTTCCAGGTCATGGACCGTCCATCGCCGCTTGACGCGATGGGTCTGCCGTTCGTCTTCGAGCAGATGGAATATCAGGGGCGAGCTTCCGGCATTTACGACGCCGTCGTGGACCTCGCCTCGGCGGGCGGTCAGCTTCGTATTTCGACCGAAGGCGCCGGGACGCGGAGGATGCAGATGCCACTGACCCTTGATTTGATTGGTTTCAAGTAGGAGTCAGCCGCTCCATACGTGGACCGCCTTGAGATGCGTCATAAACATTCATAAACATGATGATGGAAAAGCCGATTGATGATGGAGAGATGCGCAGGGACTGGAACGATCGTGCGCGGCAGGACGCAAAGTGGTTCATCAACTGCGTCCGAATGGCTCAGAGTGACGACGAGTTCGATGAAACGGGTATGGCGCATGTTCGCGGATTCGTGGCAAACGAATTGCCGCTGCTGATTGGTGAACGCAACCCGCGATTGCTCCGGGTGCTTGAGATTGGCTGCGGTATCGGGAGGATGACCAGACACCTCGCCGGCATTTTTGGTGAGGTGTTTGGCACCGACGTTTCTGATGAGATGATCCGGCAAGGCAGGGTGCGTCTCGCCGAATTGAAGAACGTCAGGTTGCTTGCGACCAATGGAGTGGATATTGGAGAGCTGCCGGCAGACTATTTTGACTTTGTTTTCTCGGCATATGTTTTCCAGCATATTGCGAGCAAGGAGATCATCGTTTCGAACATCAGCGACGGCTATCGAGTCCTCAAGCCTGGCTGCGTGTTCAAGTTCCTTGTGAGCACGGTGACAAACGAAGAGTATCTCCGGACGGCAAAGGACACGTGGTCGGGCGCATCGCTTTTTGAGAGCGAAATACGTGGTTTGGCACGACAGCTTGGCGCACAGTTGGTTGGCGTCACGGATGTGGGTACTCAGTACTGCTGGACCATCCTGCGAAAGGCGCGACGGGTTTCGGCAACGCGCGGCGAGACTCCGCCGGAGATCGTCGAGATTGGCCGCGCGGAGGATTTGGCTGATAATCAGGTGCCGCTGGGGGGCAAGGGCTTGGGCCTGCTTGTGGCCGGGCTTGATCGAGATCGGGCCGATGCCAACAATGTGGTGGTTGAGGTCCGGGACGAGCAGGTTCAGCCATTCTATGTCGGGCCGACCATGGGCTGGGGAGCGGAATGCCTCCAGGTAAACTTCCATCTGCCTGAAGGTTTTCCAGCAGGTGAAGCGCAGGTCAGAGTGAGGACTCCAGGCGAGATGTTGTCCGGCTGGCGAGTAGTCCGGATACTGCCGGCAGAGCCACCGGCGCCGTCTGTCCTGCTGGTGACTAACTGTGTTGATGGGAGTGTTGCAGTTTCGGCGCGCGGCAGCCGATCGAGGATCGGGTTGCAGGTGGCCGGTTTGGGTGGGGCAAATTCTGTGCGAGTAAGGATCGGATGTGCGATCATTGAGCCGGAGTCGATGACATTCGTGCCATCGAACGGAACGTGGCTGGTGACGGCACAACTGCCCGAGGACGTAGTAACTGGCGAGGTCGAATTATCAGTAGTGACGGCGGACAGGCAATCTCCAGTGGTCAAAGTCTTTGTCGAGGATTGAGCCCGAGCCTCCTCGTAGCCGAAGGGCCAGCCAGTCGCAATAGCCTCGATAACCGGCACCGCGATTACATAAGATTCATTATCAGACCCAAGAAGTCTATTTCGAGTTTGGTACTCTGCTGACGTGCGACGACTATCCCCGATCATTACGCGTTATTTCTTCTTTGAAGTAATTCCGTTTGCCCTGCTTGCCTACCTCATTCTTTCGCTGTTGATCGCCATCCAGCAGCTGGGGCGGCAAGCATCCATCACCCTGCTCTCACTCGCAACCGTCGAAGAATCCCTGACCTTTATTCTCCTGATTGTGCCCGGCATCAGCCTGATCACGCTTCCGATGGCGATCCTGATCGGCACTTTGATCGCACTCAACCGTCTGAAAGCCGATAGCGAGTTGACGGCAGCGCGCGCCTGCGGAATCTCACCCATCGCCACCAATCTTCCATTCGCTCTGATAGGCGCCATCGGAACCACCATCTCACTGGTTCTGACGCTGAGCTTTATCCCAACGACGCTGCAGCGCCTGACCTCGTTCAGGACCCGCGTCCTTGCACGAGGGCTGATTGGTCAGGTGAAACCGCAAACCTTCGAAACGCGATTCCCGGGTCATCTCGTCTATATCCAGGGGGTTGACCAGAAGACTGGCGACTGGTTGGGCGTCTTTCTGCTGCGCCAGGCCAAGGACAAGGATCAGCAGACACTCCTTTTAACCGCAAGAAAGGGTCAATTGAGGATCGTTGAGACACCGGAACTGGCGCTCGAGGTCCAACTCTCAAGCGGTGTCTCCCTACTGATGGCCGAGGACCCGAACCAGAACTCGATCGCGACCTTTGAGAAAAGTTTTCTCAGATTGAGCGCGGAAAGGGATCTCGGTGGCCTCGACGGGCTGAGCCTCGTCACCCGAGTCCAGTCGATGTCAAACCCTCAACTGAGCACCTTTATCGCGGCGGCCAACCCAAGTGACCGGACCGTCGCCCTGGTGGAATGGCATAAACGCCGATCAGTCCCAATCGCAAGCCTCGTCCTCGTATTTATTGCAATCGTTATCGGACTCAAGTCCCAGAAGCCCCGTAGCAAGGCGATTGGCATCGCGCTCGGGTTTTCGATAGCGGTAGTTTACTATCTCTGTCTCACGGCGGGTCAGAATCTGGCACAGTCCCGGATAGTTCCACCCTGGGCTGGAATCTGGGCCGCAAACATTGTCGGAATCATCTTCGCCCTTTTCGCCCGGTATCTGAGGTTTAACTTCATCACTTTACCTCTCCTGCCGTCCTGGAAAAGCCTCTGGCGACGCCCCCAATTCAGCCTCGGCTTTCGCGGACCGTCCACCCCGCGCTTCTCCAATCTCATAAACTTCCTGCTGATCAGCGAAATTGTCCGGATCTTCGTTCTCGGGGCCGCTATTCTTGTCGCTACAACGCTTGTGTTTACTCTATTTGACCTAATTCCCTCGATCGCTAGAAGCCAGGCGACAATGGGCTATATCGGCGCTTATTTCGTCTTTCTCAGCCCCCAGATACTCTATTACACTGCACCCTTTGCGCTTCTCATCGCAACCCTCACTGCCTACTTCATCCTCTCCCGTACCAATCAGTTGGTCGTATTGTCCGCCAGCGGGCTAAGCCTCGTGAGACTCGCCGTTCCCATCGCCATCCTTGCCATCCTTTCGGCCGTCCTGCTCTTTGCGCTCTCCGATGCAGTCCTGCCCTATACCAATCGGGAACAGGACTCCAGGTACCATCAGATCAAGGGCAAAAAGCTCGAACAAGCCGCCTTCGCCCTCGGCCAGCGATGGGTGTATGGCGGAAGCGATCAGATCTTCGGCTTCCACTATCTCGAAGACCAGAATCGACTGCTTAAAACATATGTTTATAGGCTTAAAGCAGATACACAACTCCTCGAGTCGGTAACCAATCTCGAGAGTGCGAGGCATGAGTCCGGTAATAAGTGGCGTGTGGAAAGCGGTTGGCGTTTGAACGTCAATCAGGGAAAAGAGGCGTCCCGGGTGGAGAATCTCACGTCAGCCGAGGTCGTCGATCTCGGCGAAGGCGAAGCCACCTTTGTCCGAACGATCAATGAATCCTCAAAGCTAAGCTTCGGAGACCTCAACGCCTACATCGCACAGCTGCGAAAAATCGGCGCCGCCACCTATACTGAACAGATAGACCTCTGGAGACGGGTGAGCCATCCCCTCGCCTGCCTCACATTGATCGTTCTTTCCATGCCGTGGGTGGTTGCGAGGCGCTTCCATTCGAGGCGGGACACTTTGGCGGGGGTGGGAATCGGGGTGGTAATCAGTATTCTCTTCTGGCTGACCACACAGGCCTTCGAGGTCGCAGGAAAGAATGCTCTCCTTCCCGTCTCGATTGCCGTCTGGGGCGCGCACCTTACGTCATGGTCGCTGGCTGCCTATCTCTGGGGCCGAAAACTGCACCGGTAAGAGTAGTTGCCAGTTGCGAGTTGGCAATTGTCTCTTGTCCGAGCGGCCAAGTGTCAGTTCCCTGCTCAAGAGCGCCCACACTGCAGTCGACACTCACAACTGGCAACTGCTAACTGGCAACTGACAACTTCTCCCTACGTGCCGGACTGCCAGCTATTGAAATACTCGATCTGGTCCGGGGTCTGCTCATCGACGGCAATCTTCATAGCCGTCAACTTCAATCTGGCAATCTCCATATCAACTTCTTCAGGTAGCAGATGAATGCGCGCCTCTAACTTGCCGCGGTTCTTAGTAAGGTACTCAGCTGAGAGCGCCTGGTTGGCAAAACTCATATCCATCACGCTGGCTGGATGCCCCTCGGCTGCCGCCAGATTGATGAGCCGACCTTCGCCCAGGATGATTACCGAGCGACCATCCTTCAACTGGTATTCCTCTACATAAGGTCGGAGCGTCTCGACCCCTGTCGATATATCGCGTAGGCTGACGAGGTTGATTTCGAGGTCAAAATGTCCGGAGTTGCAGAGCATCGCGCCCGGCTTCATGACTTCAAAGTGTGGACGATCAATAATATTGCAACTGCCCGTCACCGTTACGAAAATATCTCCCAGGCGGGCGGCTTCAACCATCGGCATGACCCGGAAACCATCCATCACCGCCTCAAGCGCCTTGATTGGGTGAATTTCGGTGACGATGACATTGGCTCCCATACCCCGAGCCCTCATCGCGACGCCTTTTCCGCACCAGCCATAGCCCGCAACGACCAGGGTCTTTCCGGCGAGGAGGATATTGGTCGCACGGATGATTCCATCGAGGGTGCTTTGCCCCGTTCCATAACGATTGTCGAAGAAATGCTTTGTCTGCGCGTCGTTAACCGCAATTGCAGGAAAAGTCAGTCGACCGTCCCTCTGCATTGCACGCAATCGATTGATTCCGGTGGTGGTTTCTTCCGTTGAACCAAAAACTCGAAAAACCTGCTCCGGCCGCTCCTGGACAAGTGTCGCCACTACGTCCGAGCCGTCGTCGATAATCAACTCGGGCAGAAAATCCAGGGCCTGGCGGACATGCCGGCTATAGGTGGCCGTGTCTTCACCCTTCATCGCGAAAACCGAGACACCGTAGGTCTCGACGAGCGCGGCAGCTACGTCATCCTGAGTGCTAAGGGGGTTCGAGGCGATGAGCACCGTTTCCGCGCCGGCGGCCGAGAGCGCTCTCACCAGGTTTGCGGTCTCGGTGGTCACGTGCGCACAGGCAGCAAGACGCACACCGGCGAGAGGCCTCTCAGTGGCAAATCGCTCGCGAATCAATCGCAGCACCGGCATCTCACGCTCGGCCCACTCAATGCGCTTGCGACCGGATTCTGCCAAACCCAGATCCGTAACTTCGTAACCGTACTTCAATCTTGTTTCCACGCTCAGCTTCCCTCTTTTCGATTTCTCGGGTACCGCCGCACCCGCTCCTCGGTCCTTGGTTTCTTTCTTTTTCAGCGTTATCGGACGCCACGTTTACGCGAGTGCATCGCGTCGGAGATTCTCGGCGCGATCGGTTCGTTCCCAGGTAAACTCAGGTTCCGATCGACCGAAGTGTCCAAATGCCGCTGTCTTGCGGTAAATCGGCTGTCTCAGATTGAGCGAATCGATGATTCCCTTCGGAGTCAGATGGAAATTCGCCCGCACGATCTCTGACAACTTATCCTCATCGATTGTCGCCGTCCCGGCACAATCCACATAAACCGAAACCGGTTCCGCAACCCCAATGGCATACGCCAGCTGCACCATGCATCGCTCAGCCAGACCCGCCGCAACCACATTCTTCGCGATATATCGAGCCATATAACAGGCAGATCGATCCACCTTCGTCGGATCCTTGCCAGAAAATGCTCCACCACCATGCGGCGCCGCTCCACCATACGTGTCGACGATGATCTTTCGGCCCGTTAATCCCGTGTCGCCCTGCGGGCCACCAACCACAAACCGTCCCGTCGGATTGACGAAGTATTTGGTGTTCTGGTCAAGCAGGTGCTCAGGTATCGTCGGCCGAATCACTTCGTCAATGATCTCTTCACGAAGCTGATCTGTACCAATTTCGGGACTGTGCTGCGAAGAGATGACCACCGCGTCGACTCTTACTGGACGGCCATTCTCGTACTCCACCGTCACCTGACTCTTTCCATCGGGCCGCAAATACTCGAGCGTCTTGTCTCTGCGCACCTCGCTCAGACGTCGTACCAACTGGTGAGCCATCTGTATCGGCAGCGGCATCAATTCCTTGGTCTCTGTAGTCGCATAACCAAACATCAGTCCCTGATCGCCAGCTCCGCCTGTATCCACACCCATAGCGATATCGGGTGATTGCGCGTCGACGGCGGAGATGACACCGCAGGTATCGGCATCAAAGCCGAATTTGGCCCGTGTGTAACCAATCTCTCTGACCGTCTCGCGAGCTACCTTGACGAAATCCACCCAACCCGTCGTCGTGATCTCCCCGGCAACCAGGATCAGCCCCGTGGTGACCATCGTTTCGCAAGCCACACGCCCCATCGGGTCCTGTCGCAGAACCTCATCCAGAATCGCATCCGATATCTGGTCACAAATCTTATCAGGGTGCCCCTCCGTCACCGATTCGGACGTAAAAAGGTACCTTCCTTGTCTTCTCAAATCAGCCTCCTAATTGTCGTCCTCCGGTGGGTCTCACATGCTCGTCAGTGCGGTCCATGCAGGAGGGCGCTTTCGCGCATTAAGTAAAGTAGGAGAGAATTACACACGGCCCGAGGACTGTCAAGCAAGGCGATTTTGGAATTTAGATTTTGGATTTTGGATTTGGATCATGACGACGAGCGACAGAACTCCTGATCCCGCAGCTGGCTCCCTACCGGTCTGCACCCGGCTC